>JBEKYV010000256.1:0-5598 GCA_049510515.1 Solirubrobacteraceae bacterium
AACACGGTCGTGCTGAAGCCTGCGGAGACGACGCCGATGACGACGATCCGCCTAGCGGAGATCGCCGCCGACGTTCTCCCGAAGGGCGTGCTCAACATCGTCACCGGCCCCGGGCGCCCAACCGGCGAGGCGCTGATCAGCCATCCGGACGTGGACATGATCGCGCTGACCGGCTCGGTGGACACGGGCAAGCACTTCGCGCGCACCGCCGCCAACACGCTCAAGCGAGTGCACCTCGAGCTCGGCGGCAAGGCCCCCGTGGTGGTGTTCGACGACGTGAGCCTCGAGAGCGCGCTGGAGACGATCGCCGGCACCGGCTACTACAACGCCGGCCAGGACTGCACGGCGGCGACCCGCGTGCTCGCGGCCGGCGGCGTCTACAACGACGTCGTCACCGGCCTCGCCGCCCGGGCGCAGGGCCTCGTGCTAGGCGACACACTCGCACCCGACACGACGCTAGGCCCAGTCAACTCGGCGCGCCAGCGCGAGCGAGTGCAGGGCTTCCTCGACCGCCGCCCCGCGAGCGCGGAGATCGTGACCGGCGGCGCCCAGCCCGAGCGCCCCGGCTTCTACATAGAGCCGACGGTGATCGCCGGCCTGCAACAGGACGACGAGCTGATCCAGCGAGAGATATTCGGCCCGGTCATAACAGTGCAGCGCTTCAGCGACGAGGCCGAGGCGATCGCCTGGGCGAACGCCACCAAATACGGCCTGGCCTCCTCCGTCTGGACCCGCGACGTCGGCCGAGCCCTACGAGTATCCAAGGCCCTGCGCTTCGGCTGCGTCTGGATCAACGACCACATCCCGCTTGTCTCGGAGATGCCCCACGGGGGGTTCAAGGAGTCGGGGTATGGGAAGGACCTGAGCGTGTATTCGCTGGAGGACTACACAGTCGTCAAGCACGTGATGGCCTCGCTTGCGTAAGCCGCGTCAGGCGGGGACGCCGTGGGACTTGCCCGAAGCGGGCAGTGCGGCGATCAGCTCGGGCGGGAGGATCGTGGAGGCCCCCCAGATCTCGAAGCCCATCAGATGGCCGTCGTCAGGGTGACGTTCGATCAGACCCCACGAGTGCCTTTCACCAATGGCGCGCCCATTCTCGAACGAGATCAGCGCGATGTCGACTTCAGGGTCGTAATGCAAATGCGACTCCATGATGCCTCCAGGATACTCCTTCGCGATCGGTCTCAACAGTCCCATACGCTCACGATCCGGACTGCAGCATGGTCGTTGTCGTGTGGGTGGTCGTAGACGGCTTCGAATCGCCGTCCGTCCACCATCAGGCCATGGACTAGCCAGTCTGCGTGGCCGCGGTTGATCTGACGCTCGGGATGGCCATCGCGGATCGCGCGCTCCACCGCGAAGCGGTCGAGCAGTCGTTTTGCGCGCTTATCCTCGGCGTGGCTCGTCCAAATGAAGCGTTCAATCATCACGCCGCCCGAGGCTACGCGGCGCTTGGGACGTTTCGCTCGGGCGGGTGCGGAGATGTTCGACGCCCTTGGGACTTGACAGCAAGACGCAGGTGTGGTTACAATGGCGTTGCTGTTGGCCACCCCTGGGTGGCCGGACGTAGACATAAGACCGGGTATGGGTCAACCGACCTTGTGGTTGACTCGACGCGCGAGCAGGGGATCGATTGGGAAGAGGGCCTGGGTCGCGAAGCGTTATGAGGGAGATGTTTTAGCGTGGTTTCGAGAGGGAGGAACGTGCCGGGGGTCTTCGCACCCCACGAATTAAGTGATGCTAGATGCGCCAGCATGGCGCTGTCGCATCTCTCTCTCTCTCTCTCTCTCTTCGTCTAGGGCAGCCAAGGCGAAGAGCCTCAGACGCCCCCATCGGTCGGCCCTAGCGGGCCGCCCGGATTCCCCCGGAGGGGGAAGGGGATATGTGCGGCGCCATCCCATTCCCGTTCGCGGGGATGGGGATTACGCGGCCAATAACCTCCACCGGCACCCAGTGTGGGGGGCAGCGTGATGCCCGCGCGCGCAACGGCAAGGCGCAGCGCCCCGGCATCGCGGCCTGCGGCGCCGAGGCGTTCCACGTCCGGCACCTCTCGCGCCTCCGGCGGCGCCTCCCGCGGCGCCTCCCGCGAACCCGGCGGGACCTTCTCACACGCGCGTCTGACCGAGATCCAGCGCGTCCGTCTCCTCGCAGCGGCGATCCGCGCGGTTGACGAGCTCGGCTACGCGGACACCACGGTCGCGGACATCACGAGCCGAGCGCGGGTCTCAAGACGCACCTTCTACGAGCTGTTCGCCGATCGCGAAGCGTGCCTGGCGGCGGTGTTGGAGGACGCGCTCGGGTTGATCGGGGCGGAGCTGGCCGCCGCGAACCTCGACGGCCTGGCATGGCGCGAGCGGGTCCGCACGGGCCTCTTCGCGATTCTCTCCTTCCTGGACCGCGAGCCGGTCCTCGCCCGAGTCTGCGTGGTCCAGGCGCTGCGCGGCGGCCCACAGGTCCTGGAGCGCCGCGAAGCGATCCTCACGCAGCTGGCCGCGATGGTAGACGAGGGTCGCCGCTCAAGCGTGCGGGCCGAAAGATGCACGCCGCTAACCGCGGAGGGTCTGGTCGGGGCGGCCTTCTCGATCGTCTACGCGAGGCTGCTGCGAGGCGAGCGCCGGCCGCTGGTGGGCCTGCTGGGCGAGTTGATGGGAATGATCGTGCTGCCTTACCAGGGCGGGTCGGCGGCGCGGCGGGAGCAGGTGCGTCCGGCGCCGGCCCCACCGTCGCGGAGTGCGCGCGCGCAGCGAGAAACCGCGGAGAGTGTGCTCGACCCGCTCGACGGTGTGGCGATGCGCCCGACATACCGCACCGCGCGGATCCTCGAAGGGATAGCGGAGCATCCGGGCTCCAGCAACCGCGAGGCGGCGCAGCGCGCGGGGATCGCGGACGCCGGGCAGGTCTCGAAGCTGCTGGCGCGTCTTGAGCGTTTGGGGTTGGTCGCGAATCGCGGGCCGGGGCGTGTGAAGGGCGAGCCCAACGCGTGGTCCCTCACCGCAAAGGGGGAGACGGTCGCGCGGAGCATTCGCATGCACGCCCCCGCTGACGATGAGTCTTGTGCCGGTGCGCCGTTGGGTGCGTCGTTGTTCACCGATCGAGGGGATCTCCCCTCTGCTTTGGAGGAGGAGATGTCTCGATGAATGCTCGTAGGTTGACTCTGGCTGGCCTCGTTCCGCTGTGCGCGTTGGTGGGGGGCTTGGTGTTTGCAAGCGCGCCGGCGTTGGCCGCCGCGCCGGAAATCAGCGAAGAGCAGGTGACGGCCGTGGAAGCGACCGCGGCGACGCTGCAGGCCCACATCGACCCGGGGGGCAGCGAAACGACGTATCGCTTCGAATACGACACGACGCCCTACACCTCCAGCGCGTCGCACGGTACCAGCGTCACCAAGGAAGGCGTGGGGAGGGAAAGTGGCATCGGTTTGGGCACGGCCTCGGTGTCTGTCGAAGTGCGCGTGAAGAGCCTGCAGCCGGGCACGGTCTACTACTACCGTGTCGTCGCGACCAGCGAAAATGGAACGCTCGATGGTCCGGACAAAACCCTCACCACGTTTCCCGCCCTCGGCTCCGCGCCCGCCCAGAACTGCTCTAACGAACAGCGGCGTGCGGAACAGCCTTTCGGCCTCGAGCTCCCGGACTGTCGCGCCTATGAGACCGTGTCGCCTTTGAACACGGAAGGGAATGACGCGACCGACCCGGGCCTGACTGCCTCGCTCTCGCGTGCCGCGGTGTCTGGCGACGCCGTGACGTACGCGTCGTTTGGTAATTTCGCCGACCCGACTGGTGGCACTTTCACGAACCAGTTTCTCTCTCGGCGCGGGTCTGATGGATGGTCTACGCAGGCGATAACACCACTGCATCACGCCATTGAATTGGAAGCAACACAGAGGAGCTCTTACGAAGCGATGGTTTTCACGCCCGAATTGACGGAGGGTATCGCGATAACACCTGCGTCATTGACCGGTGAAGCACCCGAAGGCGAACTCGATTATGGGATGTACGTTGTCGATTTGTCCGACGATTCATACCAGTACGTGACATATCAGGGCGAATCACGACGATTTAATCCGTTGGGTGCATCCACGGATCTTAGCCATGTGGTTTTTGAAAATCTGGTTCCAGGTTCTGCGTCTGAGTTGCTCGAGTGGGTGGACGGAAGGGTTGTGCCGGTGGGTGTCACCAATAATGGCAACTATATGGTGGACAGCACTGTAGGGCCGCGCGCGGTGTCTGCTGGTGGGTCGCATGTGTATTTCGCGAGTGACAATGACGAAGGCGTGTATTTACGTGAAAACGCCGAACAGCCGCAGAGTCCCATGAAGGTCGTGAACGGGGAGGAAGAATGCGAAGTGGCAGCGGATGCGTGCACGGTTGAGGTGTCCGCCTCGCAGGGTGGGGTTATCGATCCGCATGGTCCTCAGCCTGCGCAGTATCGGGGTACGAGTATGGATGGTTCTCGGGTGTTCTTTACAAGTAGTGCGGAGTTGACCGGAGGAGCGTATACGGGTCCCGCGGACAATGCAGCGAATCTTTATGAATACGATCTGGAACGGCCTGTGGGCGAAAGGTTGAAGGATCTCACGGTCGATAAAACCGACGCCGACGGTGCCGCCGTGACGAGTGTGGTGCAGGTCTCAGAAGATGGGTCGTACGTGTATTTCCTAGCAAAGGGCGCCCTCGCGACTGGAGCGACTGCGGGTGAATCGAACCTGTACGTCTCGCACGACGATGGTACCCCCACATTGATCGCGATTTTGAGCGCGAATGACACGGCGCAGGACCCAACGGCCGTGACGCCTGAAGGGTCTCGTTTGGCGTTTGTATCGGAACGCAGCTTGACTGGTTATGACAATGAACAGGCGGAACCGGGCGAGTGCGAAAATAATATAGGCGAAGCAGGCTTTCGTGAAACTGGTAAGTGTCGGGAGGTGTATTTGTATGATGCTGAAGCGGGGGGAATGGAAGGGCTCGTGTGCGCGTCGTGCAATCCGAGTGGAGCACGACCGGTAGGTTCGTCTGGGTTTACCCCGACAGAAGTTAATCGTAATCTAGCTGAGGACGGTAGACTGTTCTTCGAAAGTCGCGATGCGTTGGTGCCTCATGCCAGTGACGGTCGGAAGAACGTGTATGAGTATGAGAACGGCCATGTGTATCCGATCTCCGATGTGGCGGGCGGGTATGAATCGTTTTTTCTTGCCGCGACCCCGGACGGAAATGACGTATTTTTTGGTAGCGCGGATCAGTTGTTGCCGCAGGACGCGAGCAATAATGTGGTGGTGTATGACGCTAGCGTGAACGGCGGGTTCCCAGCGATAGCCACAACACCGCCGTGTGATAACGGCGATTCATGTAAGCCGCCGCCCGCTCGGCAACCGGGAGTCTTTGGTGCGCCTGGGAGCTCGACATTCTCCGGTCAAGGAAACATGAAGCCGGTAGTGACAGTGACGCCTGTCGTGAAATCAAAGGCGAAGAGCGTGAAGTGCAAGAAGGGTGTGCGCCACGAGTGCAAGAAGAAACCCAAGACGAAACACAAGTCGGCTCGTAAAGCGGCTCGTCGGAAGTCGAGGCGATCCTAATGCAGTGTCGCGCAAGAGATGGAGGAGCC
>JBEKYV010000257.1:0-5597 GCA_049510515.1 Solirubrobacteraceae bacterium
CCGCTCTCGCGTTCGCCCCGCCCGCGGCGGGCGAGCTCGCCGACGAGCGCGCGCCAGCGCAGGCGGCTGATGCTGAGTCGCTCAGGCAGGTGCGCGGACACCGCTGTAGCCGTCCTGGTTAATCAGCTCGTGTACTGTCCGCAGGTACTGGGTGATGTCCCTGCTGGGGTCCCACGCGTCGCGTGCGTACTTCTGCTGCCACTCGGGGTGCGCCTCGAGCGCGAGCCCGTCCATCGGCATGTACAGCGCGTCCGGGCGCCATTCGGGCCGGAAGGCGCCGCGGATCCGGGTGCTGCCGCCCGGCCAGCGGCCCGGGTCGAGCATGTTCTCCCGTTCGATGTCCCAAGGCTGTGCGCTCGGCGCCTGCGGGTAGTTTGCGAGCAGGAAGCGCAGCGCGACCCAGTCCGGGCTGCCGGGTCGGGGCGCGGCTTTGATCTCGATCACGGCATACGGCCAATGGATGCTGACAAGGCGCCAGTGCCCGCGGTCGACGCCGACGGCGAACGCGCAGCCGGCGATGTCTTCGGCGAAGAGGCGCTCAGGTGGGCTCGGCGCGGGCTGGGCGGCCAATGGTCAGCCCTCGTGCCTGTGCTTGGCCACCAGCGAGAATGCGACCCGCCCGGGCGTCGTCTGGTCGAGCGAGCCGAGATGAACGTCCCCTGCTGGCACGGTTTCGTCGGCCAGCGCGAGCTGGTGCTCGGCCGCATCGACTTCGCCGAGGTCGAAACCGTGCTCGCCGACTGCCCATTTGAAGACGCGCTCCACGCGGGTGGATGCGCCGAACTGCTTTTCGTGGGTCTGGCCGTTGTACTCGACGCTCACCTCGATGGGGTGTCTGCGACCCCTGAACACGTGTGCGCGGTCTGCGACTCCGGCCTGCTCGAAGGTTTGCGCAGGATCGAGCGCCTCGTCCTGGTCCTCGAGCAGGACGATCTCCTCCAGCTCGAGCTTGAGCTCCTGGGTGATGCTCGCCTGGCCGGGCAACTCGAACGCCTCCGCCTCGTCTTGTGCTTCTCGATGGATGTAGATCCTCATGTTCCTTGCCTCTCGAGTTCGATGCCGCGTAATCTTGATGTCAACTATAGCGCAATTGTTGACGCAGCGCTTTCGGCGTTGTCGGCGTCTGGGTCCGCCTGCGCGCAAACGCTGCCGCCTACCAGTCCGCCGACGCGCCTCCGTGCTCGCGCGACACGTGCCCCGAGCCGCCGTACCGTCGGCCAGCCCGGCCTGATCAGCACGTTGAAGTGAGGGGCCCCGCTCGGCAGCATGCGTCGGTTCGCTACCCCGGTCGGGGCATTTTGCCGGCTCGGGACCGGGTGGTCGTTGGTTGCGCCCGGCACACGCGGTAGCATGTGCGTCGAGCGTGCATCGTGGGCTCTCGTGGCGTGCGCACGGCGTGCATACCGGCTGCAAATCGGCTGCAGTTTCGGCCGAATCCCAAGGATCCAAGCCAAATTGAACCAGTCTCCCCGATTCCGAATATCAGAATGTCGCCAAACGAACCAAGACGCTGACTTGATCGCTCTCGGGTCGCCCCGAGTGCGGCGATCAGCAACGGAGGCCGTGACCGTCAATGGGGACCGAATCCGATCAACTCGACCTGCGTCGGCTCCGCGTGCGGAGGGATGAGATCCTGGGGTACGCGACCCAGCACGGCGCACGCAACGTTCGCGTGTTCGGATCGATCGCCAGTGGGGAGCGCGGCGCGGCAAGCGACGTGGATCTCGTGGTCGAGATGGAACCGGGGCGCAGCCGACACCCGCGCGCTCGACACGGCGGTGCCCTGGCGGCAGATCGCCGGTATGCGTGACAAGCTCATCCACGAATACTTTGGTGTCAACCTCACGCTTGTCTGGGACGTGGTTGAGCGTGAACTACCCTGTCTACGGCCTCGATTGGAGAGAGTGAGCCAGCGGTTGGCGGAAGGCGCGAGTTCTTAAATCAGCGAGTTGCCTACTGCTTCAGACGGTTAGACGCGTTTGTCCAAGTGACGGATGATTCGCCGCGTACGAGCAGTCAGACCACGTCGGTTTCGAGCACGGAGCCGTCGGAAGTCGGCTCATGCTCCGGTGGAGAGCTTTTCTCGACTTGTGCTTCGCCGGCCGATTTTTCTTCCGGTTGAACCCAATCCTCGGGCGGTTCGATCTTGGCGGTAATTCCTGCGTGCTTCTCGAGCAGGTAGAGTAGGTTGCTGCCGCCCAGCAGCTCGAGCGGCTTGTTTTGCGCGAACTCAAATGACGCTTTGCCGTATCCACTGGTGATGACGAGAATGCCCTTGCTCGCTCCCTCGTTCTGCATAGTCCCGAACAAGTCTCGAACGGCGCTCACACCAACGCTAGTCGTCGCGGACGCCGCCGTGCAGTTCGAACTATGGGTGAGTTCTGAACAGAGCCACGATGTGCTCATTGGCGCCCTGGCCCAGCCTCCCACGCTCGGAGTGACGGGCGCGCTGATCGGACGCGAGCTGGATCGGCCCGCCACCTGACAGCTAATGCTGATCAGGGACGGCCAAGTGCACACGCTCATCGCACCCACGATGGATTAGGACGGTGTCAGGTTTCGGAGCCCAGGTCCTCAGCTATGCCGACAACCAGGCCGCGCATTCTCGAAACCGAGGGAAGTTCAGTCTCAGCCCGCCTCCACTGCCCACTGCCAACTCGAGATCACGCTACCCAGCCCATCGGCGGCTTCGTGCGCGCTCGCTCGCGGCGCGGTAAGGAGCATCTTGATGGCCGTGAAACCGTCGACCGACGCCCACATTTCGGAGCAGTGTACGTCCATGGTTGCGACTTGAGGACGCCCGAAGAGAGCGCCGGGCACGACGCCCTGGAGGTGCCACAGCCACCCTGTTGCTCCGTCTAGAGAGACCGGAGTCACGTCGGACACGGCATGCAGACCCGTGTGCTGCTCAGCCGCAAGGACCAACTGCGGAATGTTCTCCGGCGCCACGTACCACGGAGCCCACTCCGTGCTCGTGTGCGAGAGCGTCTCGGAGAATGCCCTCTGGTACTCATCCCAGCGCTCACGCTCCCTGACGTCGGCCGTGGAGAACTTCCAGTTGTGGTCGGGAAGATCGATCCGGCGCAGGAAGCGGGCGCGCTGCTCCTCCTTGGAGATGTTCAAGAACAGCTTGACGATCCGGAAACCGTTGTCGGTGAGGTAGCGCTCCCAGTCGTTGATCTCCCGGTAGTGTCGGCGCCACACATCGCCCCTCTTCGCCGCTTTCGGCAGCTTCTGGCGATCGAGGTTCTCCGGGTGCACCCGCACCACAAGCACCTCCTCGTAATGGGAGCGATTGAAGATGCCGATCTCGCCGCGAGCAGGGAGACGCTGCGCGTAGCGCCAGAGGAAGTCGTGGTCGAGCTCCTCAGCCGACGGCACCTTGAAGCTGTGCACTGCGACACCCTGAGGGTTCACCCCACTCATCGCGTGGCGGATCGTCCCGTCCTTGCCGGCCGCATCCAACGCCTGCAAGACCACCAGCACCCCCCACGTATCCTGAGCCGCAAGCCGAGCCTGGTACTCAGACAGCAGCCGCACCCCCTCGGCGAGCAGGGCGGGACCCTCCCGCTTCTTCTTCACGCCCCCCTTGAAGGCGGGGTCGAAGTCCTTGGTGAGGGTCACCTTCGCCCCGGGCTTGACCCGGAACGGCTCAATGAACTCGGAGACCCTCTTTTGACGCTTGTCGGCCATCCGCCATCCTGATTCGAGGCTTCCGCCATCACCCAGCCTAGTCGGGGTCGATCCAATCTCCCGCTTCGCCAGCGCCCGTATCCGCAACCCCCGTAGACGAAACGAGGCGAACTACCCGTCGGATGCTGGCGGCACTCTCAGTCGCGCCGGGCTGCGACGTCGGAGGGAGCCCGCCGCAATGAGTTGGGATGACGCTGCTGGGGCTCCTATGACGAGCGCGAGAACAGCCGCAGGAAGAGCAGGAAGATATTCAGCACATCCAGGAAGATCCCGGCGGCCAAGGGGATCGCCTCGTTCTTCCCTGCGTGGCGCAACCGGTTGAAGTCCACGACGGTGTAGAGGCCGAAGATCGCAAGCCCGGCGAGCGCGTAGACCGTGTAGGCGGCGGGTATACGAACGAAGATCAGCACGATGCCGGCGACGATGAGCGCCAGCAGCAGCCAGAACAACGTTCGGTATAGGAAGGACAGGTCGCGACGGATGGCGTAACCAACGGAGCCGAGGCCGCCCACGAACAGCGCGGTCGCCCCGAATGCCTGGCGGACCGCGGTCGGATCGGTTGCGGAGTAGTAGTTGATGGTGCTAGCCACACTCGCGCCTACCAGCAGGCCGAACGCGAGCAGCAGCGCCAACGCAAGGCTGTGGCTCCCGCGTGCACTTGCAACGTTCAGCCCGACCAGGCAGGCGAGCGCGATCAGCCACGCCACGAACCACCCGGCTCCCGCCCAAGTTTCGACCCAGGTACGCCCCCAGCGTCGCGAACCCCACCGTCAGCGCGACGAGCGCCATCACCCGGCCAAACAGCGTCTGGATGCGGCTCGCAGGCATACCTGTCGCATAACCCGCCGAACTCATCTAACGGATCCTAACGATACCTGCACAGATCACACGGGCCCCGGCCGGCCTGCCGCTCGCCTAGAACGCCCCGCGCGCTTCGGAAGCCTCCTCGTTGCGGTGCGGAGAAGTACGGAAGCAGAGAAGGCTGGGGCCGTGTACCGTCGGCACCATCGACTTTGGGTCCAGCGGCACGTCGCAGTCAGGAGCGCTGGGGCCACGAGAGGAGGAACACGTTGATTGCCACCAGCTATCCGTTTCTCGAAGTGTTCTGGACGATGCTCATTTTCTTTGCCTTCGTGGTGTGGCTCTGGATCCTGTTCACGGTCTTCGCTGACATCTTCCGTCGCCACGACATATCCGGGTTCGTCAAGACGATATGGGTCGTCTTCGTGATCGTCTTGCCCTACCTCGGTGTCTTCGTATACCTGATCGCCGAGCACACGGGCATGACCGAACGCGCGATCAGGGCGCAGCAGGAAGCCAAGTCGCAGTTCGATCAGTACGTGCAGTCGGCAGCAGCAAAGACCGACTCGTCCGAGCGGATCACCCAGGCGAAGCGGATGCTCGATGACGGCACGATCAGCCAGGCCGAGTTCGATCAGCTCAAGCAGAAGGCGCTCGCCGGCTAGGTCCGGTCAGCGACTCAGAGGCCATGACCAGCCCTGTGCGCGGCAGGACGGTCTGACCGGGGGCCTGCCTGGGAGGGTTCATGCAAGCGACGCCCGCAACACCAGATGGCAGCCGTGCCGCGCGTGGAACGGCATGGTTGCCGAGGATTGCCGCGGTGCTGGCGCTGCTCGCGCCGGCTGCCATGACCGTGGTTGCGGCGGTCGCGCTGGCCGGCGATGTGGCGATCGCGGCGCTGGCCGTGGGTCTGGTGCTGGCGGCGAGCGGCGCGATCTGGCTCGCGCTGACAGCGCGCGGCGCCCCGCGCATCGTCGGCGCCGCCTTCGGAGCGCTGACCGCGGCGGGTCTGATCGTCGTGCTGGCTACTCACTGGCAGGGAGCGCTGGTGCTGGCTGCCCTTCTGCTGCTGCTCGCAGCCTTCGGCTTCGCTGCGCGCTATG
>JBEKYV010000258.1:0-5570 GCA_049510515.1 Solirubrobacteraceae bacterium
TGCTCTTCGCCAACGCAGGCATACCGAACCCCCATCATCGCTGAACAGGACAGCGACAACTTCGGCAACCACCACAACACCCCTTCAACAATCCACGAACTTCACGGATGGACCACTAGCACTGCCGCCCACAGGCTATAGAAGTCAGCAAGGTTGCGGAAGCGGTCGGTTGTGAGGTATGGCCAAAGTCGACCGATCTCTGTTTTGGCCCTCTCGTATCGACGCCGATGATCGTCAACCTTTGGGATCTCGCCGTCATACTGAGCGTAATATTCGTCGAGTGCGTCCTTGCCCTCTTGTATGCCATGCATTGTCAGAACGAATAGCTCCGACACGTACTCGATGTCACCCATGCGTCGAATACGCGAGGGGGTGGCGATCCCGAGATCCGTCCAGTATGGGTCTTCCGCAAGCGTCTCCATTAGCCGGATAAACTCACCGGAATACCGAGCGTGGCGCAACTCTTGCGCGTTGAGCTTCGCGACGTTGCGGTTCAGGCGGTCAAATGCCTGCTCGAGCTCTGCTGCGTCTGAGCCTTCGATCATCTCGACTGGCACGATGTAGCTCAGGAGGCCGCGTTTCGTCTCCTCCGCGAGGTCGGAGTAGTATGAGCCCGGCCGTCCGGCTGATCCGTCCGCGACGGTCTGGAAGCGATCCTGCACAAAATCTAGGATCGCCGTAAGGCGTTGCTTCCCATCCACGACGTGGTAGAGGCTTCGGCCGTTCGCGGTAATTGTGACATCTAGAAATACCGCAGGGGAAGGAAAGTTCTTCAGAATGGAGTCGATGAAATACTGTTGGTATTCAAGATTCCACACGCTCTTGCGCTGATACGGGGGCTCAAGATCGAGCTGCGACGAATGAGCGAGGTCGACAAACCAAGCGATGGTCTGGGTAGCAGAGCGGCGAGTGAGCACGATGCGCACATTATCGGATGACTAGGGTGATCGGCAAAGCGGGAGTATTCGGCTACCGGAGCCTGTCCCACCGCCCGGGACGCCGTGGCCACCTCCTTGAACGACACGAGCCCCCGAAGCTTGCGCGCAGCGGTTCGCGTTGACTCCGGTCGGCTCCACCATCATCTCTGATCTGCGACGGATCCCTGGGGCGCCGCGATGGTGGTCGAACCGCGCCTATCGTGAGTAATGCGGGCGGACCGAGCCAAGCCCTGCTGAGTGTCGGATGGGACGAGGGTGGAGCGCGGGCGCCAGAGGTAGCGATGCGCCCGCTTCCCTGTAGGAATGAGTGCCCTGGTCCCCTCCGCCCGAGCGCCAGGCGCAGCAGCGCGGACGGTCAAGGGATCGGCGGCGGTAGATGGCAGCCTCAGTGCTGGCGAGCTGCTTCGCTGACACAGCATCCGTCGGCGTCGAGGGCCACACTTGAGCTATGGATCTACGTGGTACCTACAGCGCAGACCGCACGGCTGCCCTCTCGGGCGTGCCGAAGGCGACCGTGTACCACTGGGCACGCAAGGAGATCCTCACCCCGAGCGTGTCTGCTGAGCGCATAAGGCTCTGGTCCTACAGCGACCTGCTCGCGCTGCGCGTCATCGCCTGGCTGCGCGCCACCAAGACCGCGCCTGATGGGCAGGCGATAGCGCCCACCACGATGACCGCCGTGCGCACCGGATTGCGCGAGCTCGCCAACATCGACCTCGCCCTGTGGGCCGAGGAGGGCAGCCCGAATATCGCCGTGGACCGCGGCGGGCGGATCGTCCTCAACGCGACTCCCTCGCCCAAGCATTCCGACGGGCAGGCAGTCCTCGACGCGGAGGCGCTTGATCTGCTTCGCCCACTGGCGATCGGGCGGCTGGTACGCGGGCCCGACCTTGTGACCCCGCGTCCGCAGCTGCGCATCGTCCCGGGGAAGCTCGCCGGAGCGCCCCACATCCACCGCACCCGCATCGAGACCGAGGCGCTCGCCGCCCTGCGGCGCCGGGGGCTGACCGTCGGCAAGATCACTGCGCTCTACCCCGCGATCGACACTGCCGACGTCGAGGACGCGCTGGACTTGGAGTGCGAGCTTCAGCCGGATCTCGCGCTGGCGGCCTGACCGCCACGGCCATGCCGCAAGACAGGGGCGACCTCGTCCGCGCCGTCGCCGACAATGCCGCGCGCGCCCAGGCACTGGGACGCCTGGTGCCGATGCCGCCAGCCTGCTTCCATTTGTGCTACTTTGCATTACAAAGTCTTCAACAGGAGAGGTGGCGATGTCACGGGTCAAGCGCACGAAGTCGTTTTCCGCACGGTTCTCGGCGGAGGTCGTCGATATGCTCGATGCCCGCAGCGAACGCCTTGGCCAGTCGAAGGCGCGGGTGGCGGAGCGCCTGATCGAGGAGGGCCTGCGGATCGAAGCGTTCCCAGGGATCGCCTTCCGCTCGGGCCCCACGGGCAGGCGGGCCGGCATCGCCGGCGGTCCTGATGTCTGGGAGATCGCCCGCGATCTGAAGGCGGCGGCCGGGGAGGGCGCAACGGACCCGATCGAGGCGGTCGTGCATATCAGCGGCCTCGACCGCCGCGCGGTGGAACTGGCAGCGAGCTACTACGCCGCCTATCCCGCTGACATCGACGAGCGCATCCAAATGGACGAGGAGGCAGCCGAGCGGCTGCGGCACATGCTTGGGACCTCACCCACCCGATCCGCGGCGTGAGGCTGCTGCTCGACGAGATGTGGACGCCGACGATCGCGCTCGAGCTGCGCAAGCGGGGATTCGACGTCATCGCGATCAGCGAGCCGGCGCACGCGGGCCGCTACGCCGGGATCAGCGACGATGAGGTCTTCGCGCGCGCACAGGACGACGGCCGCGCGATCGTCACCGACAACATCGCGGACTACGAGCAGGCCAGACACGACCATGAGAACCACGGACGGACCCATCACGGGCTGCTCTACGCGCTCAACCCGCCCTTCAACCGTCACCGAGGCCAGCGCGTCATTGGCCAGATGGTGAACGCGCTCGCCCACTTCCTCTCCTCACCGGACGCAGCGCAGCAGCCGTTCAACCGAGCGCACTACCTCCGCGAAGCCCCGCGTGAGACCTGAGCGCACGTCGTCCCGCCGAGCCAGCGCTGGCCGCCGCAAGACAGGACGCGCACCTCAAAACGTTTAGGCCCATGGAGCCGCTCATGGGCCTAAACCCCCCCGATTTGGGCCGAAATCAGCCAAAAACGCAAATCGGGCCGATCCCCGTTTTCCCGCATGAGTAAAGGGGAAACCCAGCATCCGTCCCACCCTGCGGTACCTATTCACACGCGAGAGGTCGGTGGTTCGAAACCACCCGTGCCCATTGAACCCTGCTAATCGAACCAAAACGCCAAAACGCCGGTTCGATCGCTTCCATTTGCCCAGTGATGGCGGGTCGGTCGAGTGCAGACGATAAATTGCGCCCGTGGCAACCTTGTACTTGTTCGGCGACGAGGCCGGTAACTTCGACTTTTCCGACGGGTCGGGGGCGAGCCGATACTTCGTGCTGGCGACCGTGACGATGCACGACTGGCAGGCCGGCGACCGTCTGCAGGCGCTTCGTCGCAGACTTGCGTGGCGCGGAGTGCACCTCGGCGCCGTGCTGCACGCCAGCGAGGACCCGCAGGTGGTCAGGGATGAGGTGTTCGGCGTGCTTGCTCGCTGCGAGTTGCGGATCGATGCGACGATCATCGCCAAGCGCGAGGTGCCGGCCACGCTGCGCGACGCGCACGCGCTCTACCGCTACGCCTGGCATGAGCATCTCGCGCGGATCGCCGGCGAAATCGCTCGTGAGGGCGACCGCTTGCTTGCCGTCGCCTCCGATCTCGGCACCCGCAAGCGACGGGGTGCGTTTCACCTCGCGGTCGACGATGCGGTGCGCAGCTCGGCACGCTGTCCGCACCGCGTAGCGTTCTGGCCCAACATGAGCGAGCCCTGCCTCGTGGTCGCCGACTACTGCACATGGGCGATCCAGCGTCGCTGGGAGCGCGAGGACCCGCGCTCCCATGTACTGCTCGCAAGCAAGATCCACTCCGAGACTCAGGTGCAGCCACCCGCCAGCGTCTCCGGCAAAAACTAGACCCTCGCCAGCTAGCCGCGCGAGCGGCAGAGCCCAGGGGCTCTTTCGCCGGTGAGGGTCACACGGCGAGAGTAGCAAGCCGGGAACCCGTGGTCAGCCCTGAGTTCCAGACGGTGCTCGACCGTGTTGCGTCTCGACCAACACGTAGCGCCCGCGCGCCACCCGGACCAGTCGCCCCGAGGAGCCCGCGACATTCGAGGCGAGCGCGCCCTTGACCGACGATCGTGGCACCGGCTCGCCCACCAGCGCCTCAACGGCGGCGTGGATGTCCTTGGCCCGCATCGGCTCGCCCCGGTCGGCCAGCACCTGGACCACGGCCTTGAGCACCCAGCCAGGCCGGCGGGCTCGCTGCCGGCGGGCCACAGGCTGCCGCCGAGGCCCGCCACTGGCCCGCACGGCGGCCAGCTTCCCGGCCAGGCGGCGCAACGACCCCTGTAGGTCGTGGTTCGAATAGTGTCCAAGCAGGTCCATCACCCGTTTCCCCTGTACCCAAGCCAAGTTCTTGGCGGACGGCGAAGCTGCTGATGGGGGGACAGAGCCGAGCGGTGGGCCAAATGGTGGGCCAAAATCAGCCTTGGAGGCTAGTAAATTACGTTCTTTGGAACAATAGCTCGCGTTTTGTCGTGGATTGCCGCTGGCACCGTCGTCGTCGAGCATATGCAGGGGGCGGCTCGCGCGCACCAGGTATTTGGCTCCAGCGCTAATCCTGTGGCATTGTGCCGGCCAAAATTCGTCGCTGAGGGAACGCAGGCGTCGAGTGAGCGACATGTCGTCCGGGCAACGACACATCGGATGTTCGAGACACGGTCCATCGCCGTATGCCGATTGGCTGGTTATGGGTGCTATATTGGAGGCAGTCTGGTAGGAAATTCGGCGGTTATTGACCGTACCTTTGAGGAGGACACAAGTGGCCAGCACAAGCGTCGCGCATCCCACCAACCCCGATGATTTCCCCTCTCCAAGCGATACAGAAGCCCTCTACGCCCGTATCGTCAGCGAGATCCGCGATAGCGGGTTGAGCACCGCGGACATCGCGCGCCTCGTCGGAGTCGCCGAACGCCAGGTGCGCAACTGGACCTCCGGCGGCAGTACGCCGAGCGGGCGCAACCGCGATCGTCTACTTGAGCTGCACTACGTGACGCAGGCCCTGCGCGACCTCTACACACGCGAGGGTGCCGAGATCTGGTTGCACGGCCGCAAACGCAGCCTCGCAGGCCGCCGCCCCGTGGACATGCTCGCTAGCGGCTCCTACGAGGAGGTGCTCGACGCCATAGAGCGCAAAAGCGCGGGGGCCATGTGAGGCAGCGCGACCTGCTCGCCGCGGTCGCGCGCATCGACCCGATCCGAGTACAGGGCACATTCGAGCGACACACGTCTCTACGATGGGAGGAGCTGAAGCCCAGTGCCGCCGGCGGACGGTGGGGTGCGCGACGCGCCTACGAGGTTCTCTACCTCGGACATCCGCGCAGCAGCGTCGTGATCGAGGCTTACCGCCACCTCGTCGATGACGAGCTCGACGACACAAGCG
>JBEKYV010000259.1:0-5555 GCA_049510515.1 Solirubrobacteraceae bacterium
GCCCCACCCGCCGATCGCTACCCCTCCCCCCTCCTCCTCCCAAACCCCGGCCCCTCGCCCCTCCTCCGCCCCGCGTCCCCACGTGAGGCCGGGATGAGGGCGCTGATGGTCCAGGGCTGCACAAGCTCGGCGGGCAAGAGCCTGATCGCCACGGTGCTGTGCCGCCACTTCGCGCGTCTCGGCGTGCGAGCTGCGCCGTTCAAGGGTCAGAACATGTCAAACCACGCGCGGGTCGGCGAAGGCGGCGAGATGGGAGCCGCGCAGTACTTCCAGGCGCTCGCCGCCGGGGTGGTGCCGGATGTGCGCATGAACCCAGTGCTCGTCAAGCCCGAAGGTGAACGGCAGAGCCAGGTCGTGGTGCTGGGCTCTGTCGATGTTGCACTGAGCCGCACCCCCTGGCGTGAGCGTGACTCGCGGCTTCGTCCCGCTGTGCTGGGCGCGCTGGACTCGCTCGCGGACGAGCACGAACTGCTGGTGATCGAGGGGGCCGGCAGCCCGGCCGAGATCAACCTCGCCGACTGCGACCTGGCCAACCTCGCGGTTGCCCGCCACGCCGACGCACGGGTGCTGCTCGTCGCCGACATCGACCGGGGCGGCGCGTTCGCGCATCTGTACGGAACGTGGCATCTGCTGGCGGAGCACGACCGCCAGCGGATCGCGGGCTGGATCCTCAATCGCTTCCGCGGCGAACGCGAGTTGCTGGCCCCTGCGCCGCAGCTCCTTCGGGAGCTGACCGGCGTTCCCACGCTCGGCGTCGTGCCACAGATCAGCCACGGCCTGCCCGAGGAGGACGGCGCCGCGCGCGCGCCGCGTCACCCAAGCACGGGTACGCGGGTGGCGGTGCTGCGCTACCCGACCGCGTCCAACCTCGACGAGCTCAGCCTGATCGAGCAGGTCGCCACAGTCGAGTGGACCGCCGCGCCCGCAGGGATCGAGTCCGCCGATCTGGTTGTGCTGCCCGGGTCAAAGCACGTCAGCGTCGACCTCGAATGGGTGCGTGAGCGCGGTCTGGCCGGCCCGCTCGCGCGGCGCGTGGCCGCCGGTGGGCGGGTGCTCGCGATCTGTGGTGGCATGCAGATCGCCGGCCGGCGCCTGCGCGCCCGCGGGGCGGGAGAGCGCGACGCCGCCGGCCTCGACCTGCTGGCGCTGGAGACGATGTTCGCGCCGAGCAAGCGGGTAGGCCGCGTCGACGCGCGCTTTGCCAGCCTGCCGACACCCTGGGAGGAGCTCTCGGGTCTGCCGGCGCGCGGCTATGAGATCCGCCACGGGTCGAGCCGGGTCGTGGGGACGCCGGCGAGGGGGGTGCGCGGGCCAGTGGGAGCGGCGGCCGCGGGTGACGGGTCCGCCCGCGACGGGTCGAGCGGAGAGGCGGGAGGAGCTGCGGGCGAGGGGTTGGGCTCCCTGCTGCCGGCGTTGCCCGACGGGCTGGGCTTCGTTGCCGGGCCGGTGCTCGGCGTCTACCCGCACGGGCTGCTGGAGGACCCCGCGATCGTGCGCGCGCTGCTCGGCACGACGCCTCGCCAGAGCGTGGAGCAGGCGATCGACGAGCTCACCGACGCGGTGCTGGCGCATCTCGACCTCGATCGGATCAACGCGTTGGCGGGCATCCGATGAGCTGCCGTCCGAACGACCCCGCCCGAGCGCCGCGCGAGCGTCCCCCCCACACCCGTCAGCGCTCGCTCGTGCTGATCAACACCGGCGATGGGAAGGGCAAGTCGACCGCCGCGTTCGGCGTGGTGATGCGCGGCGTGGCGCGGGGGTGGCGGGTGAGCGTGATCCAGTTCATCAAGTCGGGGAAGTGGAAGGTCGGCGAGGAGCAGGTCGCCGTTCAGCTCGGGGTGGACTGGGCGAAGACCGGGGATGGGTTCACCTGGCTCAGCGACGATCTGGAGCGCAGCCGTGCGCGTGCCGGCGCAGCATGGGATCTCGCGGCCGCCACGCTCGCTGCCGGCGAGCACCAGCTCGTGGTGCTCGACGAGATCACCTATCCCCTCAACTGGGGCTGGATCCAGATCGCGGGGGTCGTGAAGGCAATCCGTGAGCGACCCGAGCACGTCAATGTGATCCTCACCGGCCGCGACGCTCCGGCCGAGCTAATCGACGCCGCGGACACCGTCACCGAGATGGTCAAGGTGCGCCATGCCTACGACCGCGGGGTGCGCGCCAAGCGGGGGATCGACTTCTGATGGCGCTTTCGGTATTGCTGGGCGGCGCGCGCAGCGGCAAGTCAACGCTCGCCGTCCGCTGCGCCGGCGCCTATGACGGGCCGGTCTGCTTCATCGCCACCGCCACCGCCGGCGATCAGGAGATGGCCACGCGAATCGCCCACCACAGGGCGGAACGGCCGGCCACGTGGCAGACGGTGGAGGAGCCGCTCGAGCTTGAGGCGGCGCTCGCCCGCGCGCAGGAGGACGCGCTTGTGATTGTCGATTGCCTGACGCTGTGGGTCGCCAACCAGCTCGCCGCCGGCGCGCACGACGAGGAGATCGCCGAGCACGCCGCGCGCGCAGCCGAGCGAGCGGCCGGGAGGGCGGCGACGGTGCTCGCCGTAAGCAATGAGGTCGGGCTGGGGATCGTTCCGGGCGATCCGCTCGTGCGCCGCTTCCGCGACGTCCACGGTCGCGTGAACGCCACCTGGGTCGCGCGGGCAGGCCAGGCGCACCTCGTCGTCGCAGGTGCGTTGCTGGGACTCGCTGTCCCCGATCCCAGGCACCTGTCCGACCTGTATACGCCGCCAGCGGGAGGGCCGCGATGAGGCCCGGCGAGCAGGACGCGATCGCGATCGCGCTCGGCTTCGCGCTTGACCGCGCGCTCGGCGACCCCTCCCATGGACATCCCGTCGGCGGCTTCGGCACGCTCGCCATGGCGTTGGAGCGCCACACTTGGCGTCCTCGTCGAAGCGCCGGGATCGCGCACGTCGCGCTGCTGCTCGTCCCCGCCGCCTGGATCGGCCACCGCGCCAACGCAAGCCAGGCTACGTCGACGCTCGTGGTGTGGGCCGCGCTCGGGGGACGCTCGCTCGAGCGTGCCGCCCTGACAATGGCGCAGCTACTGCGGGCGGGCGAGCTGGCGGCGGCGCGTGCACACGCTCCAGCGCTCGTCGGACGCGACCCGCGGGAGCTGGACGTGCCTGAGCTTTGCCGGGCGACGATCGAGTCGGTCGCCGAGAACACCGCCGACGCAGTGGTTGGAGCCCTTCTGTGGGGCGCGCTCGCCGGCGCGCCAGGTGTGGCTGTCTACCGAGCCGCCAACACGCTCGACGCGATGATCGGGCACCGCGATCCCCGCTACGAGCGCTTCGGTTGGGCGGCCGCCCGTCTCGATGACCTGCTGAGCTGGCCAGCGGCGCGGCTGACCGCGCTACTGACCGTGCTGATCGCGCCGTTCGCGAGCGCCGACGCCCATGAGGCACTGCGGATCCTGCGGCGCGACGGCGCTCGTCATCCCAGCCCCAACGCCGGGTTGATCGAGGCCGCGTTCGCCGGCGCGCTTGGGGTGCGCCTCGGCGGCACCAATCACTACGCCGACCACACCGAGCATCGCCCGCTGCTCGGCGACGGCCGGGCGCCGAGCAGCGAGGACATCGCGAGGGCGGTGCTCCTATCCCGGCTCGTCGGCTGGGCAAGCGTGGCGGCCTGCTCGCTGCTCGCCATTGCTCGTGCCTTCGTGCGAACGACCGAGCGGACGCCCTCATGAGCGACCGGCGGACCCACTCGCTGCGTGTGGGCGGCGACTTCATCAGAGCAACCTGGCGGATGCCCCGATGAGCGACGGCCGTAAAGGCTCCCTGCGCGTGCACGGCGACCGCTTCGCCCGTGTCGGGATGCTCGACTTTGCCGTCAACGTGTGGCCCACGCCGCGCCCCCAGCGTCTGAACGAGGCGCTGATCGACTCGCTGCAGCGCACCTCCTACCCCGACGAATCGGCGGCGCGCCTGGCGATCGCCCGCCGTCACGAGCGGCCGGTCGCGGAGACGCTGGCGCTCGACGGTGCGTGCGAGGCGTTCTGGCTGCTAGCCCACGCCCTGCCAGTCCGCCACGCGATTTGCGTTCACCCCTCCTTCACCGAGGCGGAGGCGGCGCTGCGGGCGGCCGGCAGAACGCTGACGCGTCTCATGCGCCCGCCTGGCGACTGGGCGCTCGACCCGAGTCAGGTGCCCGAGGACGCCGATCTCGTGGTGCTCGCCAATCCCAACAACCCGACCGGCAACCTCGACCCGCCGGCCCGGATCGCGCGGCTGGCGCGCCCCGGGCGGACGCTGGTGGTCGACGAGTCGTTCATGGACTTTGTGCCAGGCCGGCACTCGAGCCTCGCGTCCCGGCGCGAGCTGCCGGGACTTGTGGTGCTGCGCAGCCTCACCAAGATCTGGGGCCTCGCAGGCCTACGGGCCGGCTACCTCCTCGCTCCCTCCGAGCTGGTCGATCGCCTCGTCGCCCACCGACAGCCGTGGAGCGTCGGCACGCCGGCGCTCACCGCCATCGAGATGTGCCTTCTCGACCGCCAAACGCCCGCGGCGGTCGCCGCCGATGTCGCCGTCGCCCGCGATGACCTGCGCCGGCGGCTGGCTGCGATACCCGGCGTGAAGACGTGGCCGGCACGGGCCAACTTCGTGCTGATCGAGGCGTCCGGTGGCGAGCGGGTCCGCGCCGGCCTCACCGCCGAGGGGATCGCAGTGCGCCCGTGCGACTCCTTTCCCGGCCTCGGGGCCGACCACATCCGCCTCGCGGTGCGCACACCGCCAGATCACGCCGTGCTCGTGGACGCCATCGCTCGAGCGCTCGAGCGCCCCGGTTCCCCGGCGTCCGTCCGCAAGCCCGATTGGCCGTTGGTGGACTCGTGAGTGAGTCACAACGGTTTCCCCGACCACCCACGCCCCCCGGGTTCGACGTCTCGCGGGCCAGCCAACGAGCGGCCGATCCCGCCGGCTGGCGCTACCCCGAGGAGCAGCGAGCGGCGGTCCAACGCGTGATCGAAGAGCGCCGGGACGTGCGCCGCTTCCGCGCAGAGGACATCCCCGACGACGTACTCCGGCGCGTGCTAGCGGCGGCGCACTGCGCCCCATCGGTCGGACTGATGCAGCCCTGGCGGCTGATCGTGATCCGCGACATCGCCACGCGGACGGCCGTGCGACGCCTCACGCAGCGCGAGCGGCTGCACCAAGCTGCCCGCTTCGACGAGCGCGCCCGCGAGTTCCTCGACAAGAAGATCGAGGGCATCGTCGAGGCTCCTCTCGGGATCTGCGTGTGCTGCGACCACGGCCAACCCGACGCGGAGATCCTCGGCCGCGGCACAATCCCCGACACAGACATCTACAGCACCGCCTGCGCGATCGAGAACCTGTGGCTGGCGGCGCGCGCCGAGGGACTCGGGGTTGGCTGGGTCAGCTTCTACCGGCCGCCCGACCTACGCGCGCTGCTCGGGATCCCCGATCGGGTCGAGCCGATCGCCTACCTGTGCGTCGGCTGGCCCGACGAGCGTCCCTTGAGACCCGGGCTGGAAGCCGCGGGCTGGTCGGGCCGCCTGCCGCTTGACACCGTGCTGATGCACGAGCACTG
>JBEKYV010000026.1:0-15952 GCA_049510515.1 Solirubrobacteraceae bacterium
GCCATCTCCTCGATCGTGGCCTTGCCGTCGGAGGCCACCGTGTGGCAGTGCAGGTCGCCGCGGATGTCGCCCAGCTCGATGAGCTTCGGCAGTCCTCGCGCGGTAGCCATCTCCCCCGCGCAGCTGCGCCAACAGATCGAGCGGGTCGGGGAGGTGGCGCGGGGGCTCAAAGGCTTCACGCTGCTGGCGGGCAGTGAGGTCAACATCCTGCCCGACGGCACGCTGGACTACGAGGACGAGCTGCTCGCGCGGCTGGATTGGGTGGTCGCCAGCGTGCACACCGCCTTCGGGATGAGCGAGCAGGCGCTCACCGAGCGGATGATCGCCGCGATCGAGCACCCGCTGGTGGACGCGATCGGGCACCCCACCGGACGGCTGATCGAGCGCCGCGAACCCTACGCCCTCGACTTCGAGGCGATCTTCGAGGCGGCGGCGCACACGGGCACGATGCTCGAGATCAACGCCAACCCCGACCGCCGCGACCTCTCCGAGACGCACGCCCGCGCCGCCGTGCGCGCGGGCGTGCGCATCGTGATCGACTCCGACGCCCACCGCCCCGCCACGCTGCAGAACATGCGCTGGGGCATCCTCACCGCGCGGCGGGGGTGGCTCACGAAGGGGGATGTGGTCAACACCCGGCCGTGGTCGGAGCTTCAGGGGTTGCGCAAACGGGCGCTCACCTGATGAGCGACACCTCATCCTTCGGTAACTCGGCCATTTACCGAAGGCTGGAGCGAGAACCTTCTGAAAATCGATCGCCTCCTACAAGCCGCGGCAGCAGCTCCTCCGCTACCAGCCGGTCGACGGCGGCCACGGTGAACGGCTCCACCAGCGCCGCGGCTCGGGCGGCGTAGTCGTCGCCTGGGGAGTCGAGCGCAGTGCGCAGCGCAGTGCCGAGGTTCTCACCGACGAGGCGCGGGTCAAGCTGGCGGACGATCGGCAGGGCGACGTACGGGCCGGGCGCGACGGTAGTGACGAGTTGGCAGCCGGCGGCCAGCGCCTCGAGTTGAACAAGGCCATAATCCTCGCGGCGAGGGGCACAGATGAACACGCGGGCGCGGCGCAGCAGCGCGTGGTAGGCATCCTGGGCGAGCATGCCCAGCGCTTCGACGCTCTCGTCGTCGGCGGCGAAGCCGAGCTGGCGCAGCCGCTCCGGCGTGACGCCGACGATTGCCAGCCGCTCGCCGGGGCGATGGACTGCGCGCCATGCGGTCAGCACACGGTCGAGGCCCTTCTTGTGGGGGTTGGCGGCGTAGGTGACAGCCGCGAGGTGGCGCTCGCCGGCGAGCTGTGGGAGCGAACCCTTGTCGCAGAAGCGGTTGGCGATCGGGGAAGGCACGACCAGCGCGCGCCGCTCGCAGCCCGGCACCACCGCGGCGGCCTCCGCGAGCGCGCCCGCGCTGGAGGGCAGCAGCAGCGGCGCTTCGCGCAGACGGCGACGCTCCAGCGGGCGCTGCCACAGCCCGTGGCGACCAGGGCGGTTGGCGGCTGAGACGGAGTCGAAGCGGATCGCGCCCGGCAGCGGCCACAGCAGCGAAGCGGTCGTGGTGGAGTAGATCACCGACCGGGGCGGCCTCTCCCTCAGCTGCGCAAGCGCCTCCACGGCGGCATGCCGTGCGGCGCGCGCCCAGCGCAGGTCGGTGAGCATCAACGTGCCGATCTCGCTTGGGCGAGCGGCGGGCGCCACCACCACGTGTACGCCGGCGCGCCGCAGCGAGGCAACCAACTGCTCGTCGGCAACGCGCAGGCCCTCGGTCGAGCCGAGCTGGACCAGCAGCACATCGACCGTGTCACCAAACGGCGCATCGACCGTGTCCCCGGCCCCCACCAACCGCTCGCTCAAACGAGGCCCTCCGGCCGCATCGCCTTGAAGCCGGGCGTGCGCTGCAGTGCGATCGGCTGGATCGGCGAGGTGTGCAGCACGTAGAAGCGCACCCCGTCGCGCTCCTCGATCGCGCTCACCGCCGAGTGCTGGTGGCGCCAGGCGAGCGCCCAGATGATCGCGAAGCCCGCTCCGATCCCGGGAATCTGGGGGGCGAGGAAGGCGAGGCCACCGGCGAGCACCGTCACCGCCAGCAGCGGCCACAGCCGGTTGAGCAGGATCGCCGCCGGGCGGTGCTCGGGCAGCATGTTGGTGGAGCGCGCGCCCGCCAGCAGTCGCGCGATCGGCGGGCTGGCGTCGGCGCGCCGGCCAAGCGCCAGCCCGATCGCCGCAGCCAGCGCCCACCAGGCGATCGACAACTCTGCCGCCAGCGACCCGGAGGTGGTCGTGAGGATCGACAGCACGGTGATCAGCGCGAGCACGGTGGCGACGCCGGCGCTGAGCAGGACGGTGTTCTTGAGGAAGTCGGCGAAGCGCAAAGCTACGGCTAACAGGTCGGTGTCACAGGTGGCCCATTGTGCAACGGGTTCACGTGAGGCACCACTACAGCAGAGCCTCGAGCAGACGGCGCACGCCTTCGGGGCCGTCGATCGTGAGGTCCGCCTCCTCCACCAACTCCCGCGGCGCTTCCTCGGAGCTCACCGCGACGCACACCGCGCGGGTGAGCTTCCCGGCCTGCACAAGCGAGCGCAGCCCGCGGAAGGCGTCGAGATCGGTCGTGTCGTCGCCGACGTACAGCGCAGCATGCAGATCCGGGTGGGTGCTGACGCGTCCGTCGAGCAGCGCTGTGACACCGAGCCCCTTGTCCAGCGCCACCGGGGGGCGCACCTCGAGCACCTTGCGCCCCCAATGCACCGCAAAGCCCTCCTGCTCGGCGCGCGCGGCGATCTCCTGCACGGAAGCCTCTGCGGCGGCCTCGTCGGGCGCGCCGCGCCAGTGGAAGGCGGCGATTGCCTCCTTGTCCTCAGCGCGCACGCGCAGGCGCTGGCGCTCTGCTGTGAGGGACCGGGCGGCAAATTCGCGCACACGCCCGCTCCAGGCGGCCAGCTCCGGGTCGAGCTCGGGGCGGGTGGCGCCTGGGCGCAACAGCTCGCCGCCGTGGTTGCCGACGTAGGCGATCGTCCCGATCGCGACGATCTGGCGAGCGGTGGTGGCGCGGCGGCCGCTGACACAGCCCACCAGGCGGTAGCGCTTGGCGATCTCGATCAGCAGCGCGCGGGTCGCCTCGGGTACGTGGGCGTCGGCGGCATGGCGCACGATCGGCGCGAGCGTGCCGTCGATGTCGAGCAGCACGGCGGAGCTGGAGGGATCGGAGCGCAGCGGCTCCAGTGCCTCCACCAAGCGAGGGGCGACGGGGGACACATCCTTAGTATGCCCGGGATGGCGGCGCGTAGATCCACCGGCGACGTCCTCAAGCTGATGGCGATCGGCACGGCGGCGGGCCTGTTCAGCGGGATTTTCGGTGTGGGGGGTGGCACGGTGATCGTGCCACTGCTGGTGCTGTGGCTGGGATACGGCGAGCGCGAGGCGACCGGCACCTCGCTGGCGGCGATCGTGTTCATCGCCGGGTTCGCAGCGGCGGTGCAGGCGGGGTACGGCAACGTGCGCGTGCTCGACGGCCTGCTGGTGGGAATCCCCGCCGTCGGCGGAGTGCTACTTGGAGCATGGCTGCAGCAGCGGCTGCGCAGCCGCACGATCGCGCTGCTGTTCGCGGCGATATTGGTCGCCAGCGCGGTGGAGCTGCTGATCCAATGATCGGCGCGATCGCAATCGGGCTGGCCGCGGGGGTGATCGCGGGCCTGCTGGGCGTAGGCGGCGGCGTGCTGTTCGTGCCGGGCCTCGTGATCTTCATCGGCCTCACCCAGCATCAGGCGGAGGCCACCTCGCTGCTGGCGATCGTCCCCGTGGCGCTGGTGGGCGCGGTTTTGCAGGACCGCTACGGCAACGTGCGGCGCGGCGACGCGCTGTGGGTCGGAGTGCTCTCGGTGGCAGGCGCCGCGGGCGGAGTGGCGCTCGCGAACGCGCTCTCCGGGAAGGTGCTGCAGGTCGGCTTCGCGCTGTTCATGTTGTTGGTGGCGGCGCAGCTGGTGCGGCGGAATGTGGGGCGTAAGGGCATGGAAGAGCAAAAAGGGGTCTAGACTCTTGGCTTATGGGACTCGACAACCCAATCCACATCGCGTTCCTGGTGGTGATCCTGCTGCTGGTGTTTGGCGCCAGGCGGCTCCCGGAAATCGGGCGCTCGCTGGGCAGCGGTATGCGCGAGTTCAAGGACTCGATCAGCGGCGACGCCAAACCGGCGCTGAGCGCCACCGCTCAACAGCCACCGGTCCAGCAGCCCCAACCACCAGTTGCGCAGCCGGCCCCAGCCCCGCCGCCCGTCGCCACCCCGGCTCCGGCCCCGGCGGAGCCGGTGGACGAAAGCACCTTCGGCCGGTAGCCTAGCGGCGCAGGATCGACCCCGTCTGCACGGCTTCAAATGCCGAGCCGGGCACGCTCTTGAGCTGTTCGAGGTCGTCATCGTTCCAGCGAGGGTTGGGGGCGCCGGTGATGTACCAGCTGGAGCCGTTGTCGGCGACGATCAGGCCATAGCGCTTGAGCGCGCGCAGGACCACGAGCGACTCGCCGTGGTAGGAGGAGAGGTCGAAGCTCGCCTTCAGCCGCAGGCGCAGGCCCATCGGCGGCAGGCTGGGGTCATCGCTGGAGGAGGCGTAGTGCGTTGCCGGGTGGATGAACCCGGCCTGGGTGCGGGGCACGGTGACGCGCAATGCGTGATCTATACGCCCCGCATGGACTTCGTCGTAGCGGACGAGCAGGGGAAAGATCGGCAGTCCGGCGGCGTCAGCGGAGGTCCAACCGTTGGGGCGCAGGGCGTTGCTGCGCAGGTTGAACACTGCGCCCGAGGCGGCGTCCCATCCAGCGCCCGCGCGGTGGGCGTCGTACAGCTCATACAGCTTGCACGCCCCCTCTTGCAGCACCAGCACGTGGCGATCGCCTTCTTCGCCGGCGCCCTCCACCGGGGCATCAAGCGGGACTGGGTATGGGCCGGGGTTGGATTCCGAGCCGTAGGCGGTGAAGTAGATCGGCACCTTCGGCTGACTGGGGCCCACCACAGAGTAGGGGATCCCATAGCTCGGGTTGGTGCCAAAATCGGGATGCAGGTGCAGGTTGGCGCCAATCGCGGCGATGTATTCGGCCGAGCGGGGATTGACCGGCGCGTGCTGGATTTCCTGGTTGAGCGGGTTGCCGGCGGGAAAGATCGGGCAGGAACGAGGCGTGCGCCGGCCAGGAGCAGACGCGGGGAGCAGCACCGGCGCGACGGCCGCGCAGCAACCGATCAGCAATAGAGCAGTGAGTCGCCTCACGCGGCACAGATTAGGTGTTATGGGGCGAGGCTCGTCCGGCGCTGAGAGCCGACCTTTGGGAGCATCAACGGATCGGACGGATGGGAGTGGCGAGCAGTTGCCCTACCCCTCGCGCGCGACCTCGCCCAGCACCGAGGGTCGCCCCTCGAGCAGCAGCGGCGAGCCGCAGCGCCAGCAGTAGGCAGCACCGCGGCTGTGCACCGCCCCGCAGGAGCGGCAGTTGCCGCCCACCCCATCCTCGGCGGCGGACAGCAGACGCTCAACCTCGCCGAGCTGGGCATCTGCCTGCTGGAGCTCGGCCGCGCGGCGGGCGAGCACGTCGAGGCGGTAGTGGTCGCGGATCGCCATCTCATACGCCAGCCCACCGAGGTCCCAGGTGAGCGCGGCGACGCGCTCTGCCAACCGCACGCGCTCACGGCGCAGCTCGGCGGCAGAGCCGCTGGGGACCGCGGGGGGCGAGGTGTTCACTGGCGCAGCAGAGGCAGACGCGACACCGGAGGCAGACGCTACGCCCGAGGCAGGTGGGACGCCGGAGGCAGACGCAATGCCCGAGGCAGGTTGGACACCAGAGGCAGACGCAACGCCCGAGGCAGGTTGGACACCAGAGGCAGACGCAACGCCCGAGGCAGGTGGGACGCCAGAGGCGGAGGCGGGCGCCACGCGCTCCTCGCGGGGCGGGCCGCCGTCGCCGGGGTGAGGCTGTCCGTTGGAGCCGGCGATCGCCATCAAGGGCTCAGTGGGTTTCGATCGGCCCGTTGCCGAGCGCCGCCTTGACTTCTTTGGCGTGCTGCTTGCCGGTGGTGTGTTCAAGTTTCTGGAGAGTCGAGGAAGAGGTTTTGTGAGCGGCGGGGAGCGCCTTGGTGCTTTTGACTTCTTTCGCCGCTTCCGCTTCTTCGGCGCTGCTTTCCGACACCCCGCCTTCGCTTTTGGAGGTGGTGTGCGATTGCGAGGAGCCGCTGGAGGAGTGGTGGCCGGCGGAAGAGCCGGAGCCACTGGAGCCCGAGCCGGTGGATGTTCCCGCACTGCCGGAGGGGGTGGACGAGCCGGCAGCCGCCAGCGGAGCGCTCAAGCCCTTGATTTCCACCACCTGCTTCCCGCCACCATTGCCGTTGCTCCCGGTGAGCCAGTGACCCACGAGCAGCCCGATCAGCAGCGATGCCAGCAGCACCCCAAGCAGGCCAAACAGGCCGGAGTAGCGACGCAGCGAGCCGAGTGTGCCGGGAGGGTCGGCCGGCGGCTGGTAACCGGCTGCCGAGGGCCCACCGAGAATCGTCGTCCCAGCCGTCTGAGGCTCCGCCTGGAGCACGTCCAGGAAGGCGAGGCGCACGGGCGAGACGGGACGCCCACAGGCCAGGCAGTAGCGCTGGTCGGGAGCAAGCGGCGCACCGCAGCCGGCGCAGGCGGCGGGGGGCGCGATCGGAGCCCCATCGGTGGATGTGGGCAGTAGGGGGATCACGTCCATGGGATCTCCGTCACCAACGATCGGTCGAGCAACGCGTGACGCATACCCCGGGCGGCCCACCCAACGCCACCGTCTCGCGCGAGGCTTCGTATTTCATCCGAACGCCCCCCGGACGTAGTCGCGGGTACGCGGGGCGCGGGGCTCCTCGAATACCTGATCGGCGGTGCCGTACTCGACGAGGTCACCGAGATACATGAAGGCGACCTTGTCGCCGACGCGGCGCGCCTGGGCGAGGTTGTGGGTGACGATCACCACGGCGAGATCGCGGCGCAACTGGTGGATCAGCTCCTCGATCACGCCGGTCGAGATCGGGTCGAGCGCCGAGCAGGGCTCGTCCATCAGCAGCACCTCCGGCCGCGGTGCGATCGCGCGGGCGATGCACAGCCGCTGCTGCTGGCCGCCGGAGAGACGCAGTGCGGGTCGGTGGAGATCGTCAGCGACCTCGTCGTAGAGCCCGGCGCGCCGAAGCGCGTCGATCACCAGCGGCTCGAGCTCGCCCCGGCGGGGACGGCGGCGGGACTGCTCGCGCAACGCGAAAGCCACGTTGTCGAAGATCGACATCGGGAAGGGGTTGGGCTGCTGAAACACCATCGCCACGCGCGCGCGCAGCGCGGTGTCTTCGAGGTCGTGAATGTCCTCGCCGTCCAGCAGAATCCGCCCGCCCCGACGGGCCCCCGGGGTCAGCTCGGTGAGGCGATTGAGCGTGCGCAGCAGCGTCGTCTTGCCGCAGCCGGAGGGCCCAATCAGCGCCAGCACCTCGCCCTGGTGGATCGAGAGCGAGACCGAACGCACCGCATTGGCGCCACGCCGGCCAAGGCTGCCGGTGGCCCCATAGGAGACGCTGACATCCTCCAGTCGCAGCCGCTCGGGGCCGGCGACGCTCGAGGCTGGGCGCAGCGCCTCGCGCTGCTCGGGCGGGCGCACGGGCTCCGGTGTCCGGTCGAGCACGATCGTGCGCACCGGTGGCACCTGCTCGTGACGCGGCGGGTCGAATGCCTGCTCGAGCTCGGTCATCGTGGGACTCATCGGTTCCTCACCTTCCACACTATAAAGACTGAAATGGTGTTGTGGGGCATTTAGACGATTCCCTCAACCGCGCCGACGAAGCCACTGGAGCGGGCCTGGGCGCGCCCGATCCGTTCGACCAACAGGTTGAGCGACAGCACGAACATCAACAGCACGAAGGCGGCGGCATACGCCTTCTGTGGCGCCCCCGATTCGCCGGCGGGCGAGTTGTCGTAGACGTAACTAGTGAGCGAGGAGCCGGTGCCTTTGAGTAGGCCAAGGACCGGCAGGCCGCCGTGGGCCTGCGGTTCGATGCGCAGCGTGTCGCCCAGCAGCACCACCACAATCGCGGTGTCGGCGATGATCCGGCTGATGCCAAGCGTCACGCCGGTCGCGATGTTTGTGCGCACGCTCGGCACCAGCACGCGCCGGATCGTCGCAATCCGCGTCTTGCCAAGCGCGAATGCCGCCTCGCGCATGTGCGCCGGCACCCCCTGCAGGCCGTTGCGCACCGAAACGAAGATCGGCGGCAGCGCGATCAGCGACATCATCGCGCCGGCGGCGAGGAACGACTTGCCGGTGATGCCACCCCCTTCGCCGACTTCGGAGACCCACGCGAAGAGGTGCAGTTGGAACAGCGCCAGGCCGACGAATGCGATCACGATGTCGGGCGTGCCGGCGACGATCTCGATCGCCGATTCCACCACGCGTGTCAGCCAGCGCGGCCGGCCGTACTCGACCAGCCACAGTGCAGAGCAGATCGCCAGCGGCGCCGCGATCGCGATCCCGATCGCAGCCAGCAGCAGCGTTCCGAGGAGTGGGTCGAGGAAGCCGCCGGTCTGGTTCTGGGCGAGACCGGCGGCGGGGTGGCTGAAGATCAGCGAGGGGCTCAGGTACTGGATGCCGCGAACGCCCATGTAGATGACCACCGCCGCCACCACCACGCACAGCGTGAGGCCGGCCGCCCAGGCGGCCACAAGCACGAGCACGTCGCCCAAGCGCCACGTGCGGATCGAGGAGCCGCGCCCGCGCCCGCGCGTCGGCTGCTCAGCCAGCTTGGAGACGAAGGTGCTCATGCGCGTACCTGGTACTTGCGCAGCGGGAGCTTGATGAGGTAGCCGCCGATCGAGAGCACGAAGGCGGAGAACAACAGCAGCAGCGCGAGCGCGTACAGCGTCGCGCTGAGCGCCGGGGCGCTGACCCCTTCGTGGTAGTCGACGATCGTCGAGGCCAGCGTGCGCAGCGGCTCGAAGAAGAAGGCCACTCCGTCGCCCGGGCGCGGCGAGAAGAAGACCGAGCCGGACACCATCGAGATCATGATCGCCTCACCCAGCGCGCGGGCGGTGGCGAGCACCACGGCGGCGACGATCGCCGGCCGCACCGCGCGCAGCGTGACGGCGCGGATCGCGCGCAGACGGTTGACGCCAAGTGCCGCTGCGCCCTCGCGCCAGGCGGCCGGCACGGCGGCGAGCGCGTCGCAGATCAGCGCAACCATGATCGGAGTGATCATCAGCGCCAGCACCAGCACCGCCGGCGCGAGCCCTTCGCCGGAGAGCTGGGCGGTGCCCTGCAGCGACGTTTTCTCGGAGCTGGTAATCAGGTGGCCGTCGATGAACGGCACCAGCACGAGAATCCCGATCAGGCCCCACACGACCGAGGGGACCGAGGCGAGCAGCCGCACCACCCGCACCATCGTGCGTCGCATCGGCACCGGCGCCAGCTCGACGATGAAGATCGACGACAGCACCGACAGCGGCAGCGCCACCAGCACGGCCAGCCCGGTGATCAGCAGCGTGCCGTAGATGATCGGCCAGGCGCGTAGGTGGTAGGCCGAGGCAGGCGGGTTGGCGGAGGCGTTCAGCATCGTTTCGATCTGCGCCTTCAAACTGCCGCCGGAGCCCAACCAGGAGAGGCCGTTGTGGGCGAAGATCGGCCAAGCGCGCTGGGTGACGAGCGCGATCATCACCAGCACACACAGGCATACAAACAACGCCACCGCGCCGAGCGTGCGCTCGGCGCGGTGGTCGGTCCAGGGGTTGCGCAGACGGTTGAGCATGTGTTGATCGAAGCGAGTGGGCGTCACTCGCTATGAGCGAGCGCCCACCCTCCTCGCTAGGACGTGGCTTTGATCGGGACCCACTGCGTCGAGATGATCTTGCGGGCTGCCTTGGAGGTGCGAATCCACGAGATGAAGTTTCCGGTCGCGCCGGTGGCAGGGCCTTTGGTCACCTCATAGAAACGCGCGGTGGCGGTGTACTGCCCGGAGGCCACGTTGGCGCGCGTGCAGGCCACGCCGTTGTAGGCGACGGGGTTGACCGTGCCCTGGTCGGCGCGGTAGTTGGAGAGGAAGCCGATCCCTAGGGGATCGTTGGCGACCGCCTGCTCCAACAGACCCTCCGAGGACTCTTCGGCGGCCGTGGCGGCAACCGACTTGTTGGCGAGGAACAGCGTCTTGAAGTTGGTAAGCACGCCGGCCGTGGACGTGCGGCTGTACAGGTCGATTGAGCCGGAGGCGGTGGCGCCGTTCACCTGACTCCACGTCTTGTCCTTGCCCTCGAAGATCGCCTGGATCTGCTGTTCGTTGAGCGAGGGGAGAGTGTTGGACTTGTTGGTGACGAGGCAGATCCCGTATTCGGCGATCGGGTAGAAGTCGAGGCCAGACGGGTCGGTCGGCAGCGGGTCGCGGGAGACATCGGCGATCGAGACGCGGCCAGCGGCGACGTCGTTGATGCCGATCGTGGTGCCGCCCTGGGAGATCCGGAACGAGACCTTGTTGTGCTCGAGTTTGGAGTACTTGTGGGCCAGCAGCTGGACGAGCGGGAAGGAGGCAGTGGCTCCGCTGATCGTGATCACGCTCGTAGCCGAGGCGATCGCGGGCACCGCGCTCCCAATCAGGGTCACAGCCGCGAGCGAGGCGGCGATACGGCGGATTCGATGCATGGTGTGATGCCTCCGATTGGATTGTTTGGGTCCGTCGAGCAGGATCCGACGAGCCCTTGTTGACAACTTGGCGGCGATCAGCCTACCATAATCTTCATAAACAAGATCAACTTTAGCTATTTTGTCGGTAAGATCGGGAAGGTCGGGATTGCCGTCACCGGCCACAACCCGCCTCAATCGCCCAAGTTGCCCTGACGATCAACTTCTTTCCACCGACACGCCAACCACCCCACAATGCCCGCCCCCCCATCCCCCCAGACCCCCCGGCTGCCCTCCCGCAGGGTCGGCGCGATCCTCGCAACCGCAATGCTTGCGGTGGGAATCGCGATGGGGGCGTTGATCGGCCCCGGGCCGGCGGATTCGCTTGCCAACAGCTCACGGGCGGCGGCGATAGGACGCGTGCTGGCACTGCTGGCGCTGGGCTCGGGGACGAACTCGGGCGGCAATCTCGCGCTCTCCTCCGGTGCGGCCAACCCCCCGGCCAGCGCCCCCCAGCCGACGGCGCCGAGCACCAGCGAAGCCACCGCGAGGAACAGTGGGGGAAGCGGCGGTGGCGCGGGCGTCTCCTCGACCCCATCCCACGCCTCGACCTCTCCGTCCTCGAGCAAGGTGTCTCCCACCTCCTCCACTACGCCCACCACGAGCGGAGAAGAAAAAAGCGAAAAGAAACCTAAAGCCAAGCCGCTCCCCCCGATCGCCGACGCATGGGTGATCGAGCTGCCTTACGGATCCAGCCTCGAAAACGCGCTGAAGCAGAGCGCCGCCGCGCCCTATCTGGACGGACAATTGAAAGCCGCGGGCACAATGCTGAGCGGCTACTCCTCACTGGCGGCCGCACAGCTGGCCGGCGCCGCAACGCTGCTCTCCGGCCAGGTGGGCGCGACCGTGACAACAGTCGCGCCGCCTCCGTGCGGGACGAGCGCGCCAGCGGGAGCCGCGTCGGGCGCAGCCTCCAGCCCGACCGCGGGCGCGCCCACGTCGAGCACCAGCCAGCCGGCCGCGGCGTGCCCGGCCGGGGAACCGGCCGGCGTGCAGGCGGCGGACGCGTTCCTGCAGGAAGTGGTGCCAGCGATCGAGGCGAGCACCGCCTACAAGGAACACGGGCTGATCGTGATCACGTTCGGCGCGGCCGGCCAACAGGGAGCGTCGTCGGGCACCACAACCGGCCCACTCGCAAGCACAACCGTGGGGACGGGCACCGAAGTGATCTATCCGGCGGGCTCTATCGCGAGCACGCTCACCGCTGCGGGCGCTCCCGCCGGGGCATTGCTGATCTCACCCTTCCTCAGCCACGCGGGCACTAGGAGCACAAGCGCCTTCAACCCACTCGCCCCCCACGAAAGCCTGGCAGCGCTCTTCCGGGCCAAAGCCGCTGGCTGAGCTGGGGCTCCAACGACTTACCACCAAACCCAGGTCAATCCACTCGATACCGAACGGAGGCTGTATGCACTCACTGAAGTCGATTTATCGAAGTGCCCTGAAGTCCAACCGCCGCACCAGCTGGTGGCTGACCGCGCTGATAGGGGCGATCGCGCTGTCGCTCGCGGTGCCAGCCCTCAGCGCGGCGGCCGAACCGGCTCCGGTGACCACAGCACCACAGGCAGCGTCAAACCCCAACGACTATGAATGTGCCGGGCAGCTCTCGGCGGGCAAAGCCGAAGGCGAAGGGGCCGAAGGAACGCCGGTGCAGTACAAATTCAAATGCAACGGCCAGATCAGCGGCTACCAGGTACAGACGCAGGTGCCGATCACGGGCATCGAAGGCCAGCCGCAGATCTCTAGCTACACCGAACAGCCGCTCGCGGAAGCATTCTCCTGCAGCGGTGCTTTCCCGGGCTACGCCGTGAACTGCGTGGGCGCCACCACCAAAGAAGCATTTGAGCGCATCACCGGTCAGTTCGAAATCGGCTGGAAGCTGTGCACCGAACCACGCGTGGACGCGCTGTTGACGGTCACCTACGCCTACTTGGAAAAGGGTGTGATCACGCAGGCGATTGCGGGGCCGTTCGACCTTGGTCGCCCGGTGGGTTGCCCAACGACGAAGGCGTCGGGCAAGACGCGGCTCACGGCCTTCCAAGGACCCGAACCGAAAAAGAGCGAGAAGCACAAGAAGAAAGGGAAGGGCAAGAAAGGCAAGAGCGGTACCGGCGGAAAAGACACGCACAAGAAATGACTGAAAAAAGAGGGGCCCGGCTCACCGGCCGCCACACGGCGGCCGGCTGCGCCACCCTCTAGGCTGGGCGGTCCATGGGGACCGGGCCGGCGAGAAGATCATGTAGGCGAGCATGCGCGCTGGGCGCTCTCGCATTCGCGGTGGCGCTCCCAGGCTGTGGATCGAGCAGCCCGAGAGCGCCAACCACGATCACCGACACCGCGGCGGTGGCGCCGATCGCCGGGAGCTGCACCACGGCGGCGCTGGAAGCGGTCGAAGGGGTCGCGCAACGCGTCTACCAGGAGTCCGCGAGCGGGCGGATCGTCGCCGAGGCGCTGGAACGCCTGAAGGACTCCAGCGCGCTTGTGCAGGCCGTCGAAGGCGATGACCGCGCGACTGCCCACCAAGCTCTGGAGGGGCTGCTGCTCAACCAGATCGTCAGCGTGGGCGTGACGCGCGACGGTCGCACGCTGACGAAGATCGAACGGGCGGCGGGGATCGCCCCGCGCAGCGAGCCGCTCGTCAACGGCGTGGGACGGAAGGTGGGCGAAGTCACGGTGTCGGTGCAGGGCGCCAACGGGTATGCGCAGACCGTCAGTGGACTGCTGCACGCGCAGGTGATCGTGCGCAGCGGCGGTCGGCAGCTGATCGCAACGGTGCATCCTGCACCCAAGCTCGCGCCTGGCGAGCGCCAGCTGAGCTACGACGGAGGCCGGTACCGCGTGGACACGTTCGCCGCCAGGGCATTTCCCCAACGGCCAGCGAGCATCGCACTGCTGGCGCCCAGCGCCTCGATCGCGGCGGCGTGCGCCGGGCGGGGTGCAACCCCGGCGCACGCGCAGGCCGCAACCTACGGACTGGTTGCCGAACGCGTCTACTACGCCGAGCACGAAGGCAGCAAAGCCGAACTGCTGCTGCACTACGCCGAGCGCTCACGGCCGTTTCGCGAAGCGGTGCTCGCCGGCAACGCGACGGCGACCCGCGCGGCGATCATCGGCTTCTTCCGCAGCCACCTGCACATCGTGCGCGTGCGCGTGATCCGCGGGGGCAAGCTGCTGCTGGACGTGGGCGGCCCTCACGTGCTGGCGCCGATCCCCGGGGTGATCCGCAACGCCCGCGGCCAGGTGGCAGCCCACTTCCTGATGGCGATCCAGGACGACCTCGGCTTTCAGATCCTCGCGCACGCCTTCACCGGCGCGCAGGTGGTGATGCGCGAAGGAAAACGCCAGGTGATGGGCTCGCTGAGCCCCGGCCCCGCCACGATTCCGGGCCGCGGCATGGTTGCGTATCGCGGCGTGACCTACCAGGCCTACTCGTTTATGGCCGAAGCCTTCCCCTCCGGCCCGCTGCGCATCTCGCTGCTGTTCGCCGAAAGCTGAGCTCCCAAGCCCCGCCGGCGCGGGCGCAGCAGGCAACCCGCCGCAAAATTGACCCACCAGTACCGGCGGCGTGAGCGCGCCAGCACGCAGTGCCCCTACACGAGGCAGTACCCCTACACGAGGCTGTTGGTCATGCGCTCGACTTCCTCGATCGAGGTGAGCCCCTCGCGCACCTTCGCGATGCCGTCGTCGCGCAGGCGGTGCATCCCCTCGCGGGCGGCGGTGGCGGCGATGTCATCGACCGAGCCATGCTGCAGCACAAGGGTGCGGATCTCTTCGCTGATGGTCATCACCTCATAGAGCCCCACGCGACCGCGGTAGCCCGAGCCCGAGCAGCGCGAGCAGCCGGCCGGGGCGTAGGGCTGCTCCTCCAGGCCGTACTCCGCGAGCACCGAGTCCGGCAGCGTCGCCAGGCGCTTGCAGTGCGGACAGAGCTTGCGCACCAGTCGCTGCGCCACCACGCAGTCCACGGCGGAGGAGATCAGGAAGGGCTCGATACCCATGTCGATCAGACGCCCGAGCGCCGAGGGGGCATCGCGGGTGTGCAAGGTGGAGAGCACCATGTGACCGGTGAGCGCCGCCTCCACCGCGATGTGGGCGGTCTCGCGGTCGCGGATCTCACCAACCATGATCACGTCGGGGTCGGCGCGCAGCATCGAGCGCAGGCCGGTGTCGAAGGTCACCCCAGCCTTGGGGGCGACCTGCATCTGCTTGATCCCGGCGATTCGCGACTCGACCGGATCCTCGATCGTGAGGATCGAGCGGGCGCCGTCGTTTAGCGCACCGAGTGCGGCGTACAGCGTGGTGGACTTCCCCGACCCGGTCGGCCCGGTGACAAGCACCGCCCCGTGTGGACGGCGAATGGCGTGCGCGAAGCGCTCCTGCTCCTCGGGCAGCATCCCCAGCGACTCCAGATCGCTGACGACCGCGCCTTTGTCGAGGATGCGCATCACCGCTCCCTCGCCGTGGACGAGCGGGAGTGTCACCACGCGTATGTCGATCCGCCGCCCCTCCACGTTCAGCGCGAGGCGGCCGTCCTGGGGCGCGCGCCGCTCGGAGATGTCGAGGTCGGCCATGATCTTGATGCGCGACACCATCCCGGCGGCCATCCGGCGGCGCACGGTGGCGGCCGGGTAGAGCATCCCGTCGACGCGCAGCAGCACGCGTGTGTCGGCTTCTTCGGGGTTGATGTGGATGTCGGAGGCGCCCTGCTGCACCGCCTGGGCAATGATCGAATGCACCAGCTTGATCACCGGAGCATCCTGGTCGGCCTCCTCGGAGAGCGTCGTGGCGAGCGCCTCCTGCCCCTCCTCCCCTTCGGTTGCCTCCCCGATCTCCTGGATCGCGCCCTCCAGCCGGCCGAGGCGGGAGGCAAGCAGCTTGACGTCCTCCGCGGAGGTCGCCGCCACCCGGACGCGGCGACTGGTGATCATCGCGATGTCATCAATGCTGAGGATGTTGGTGGGGTCGGCCATCGCCAGCAACAGCGCGCCGTCCTCCATGAAGCGCACCGGCACCGCCTGGTAGCGCTTGATCGCCTCGCCGCTCAGCAGGTTGACGGCGCCCATGTCGGGCTCGTACACCGACAGGTCGATGTAATCGAGGCCGAAGCGTTCGGCGACCACGCGGGCGAGCTGGTCTTGGCGCAGGACTCCTCGCTCCACCAGCACCTGCCCGGTGGGCTTGCGCTGCGAGCGGGCCGCCGCGACGGCCTGCTCGACGGCGTCGCGATCGGCGAAGCCGAGATCGACGACGACCTCGCCGATGCGC
>JBEKYV010000260.1:0-7993 GCA_049510515.1 Solirubrobacteraceae bacterium
CCCGGCTCCTCCATCTCTTGCGCGACACTGCATTAGGATCGCCTCGACTTCCGACGAGCCGCTTTACGAGCCGACTTGTGTTTCGTCTTGGGTTTCTTCTTGCACTCGTGGCGCACGCCCTTCATGCACTGCTTCTGTTTCGCCTTTGGTTTCACCACCGACTTGGGTGTCGCCGCCGGGGCGAGGTTGCCCGCGCCGGAGAACGTCGCGCTCGCCGGGGCGCCAAACACCGCCGGCTGAGGCGCCGGGGGCGGCTTGCAGGAGTCGCCGTTGTCACATGGCGGGGGAGCAACCGACACCGGGAACCCGCCGCCCACCCGCGCGTCATACACATCGATACGGTTATCCACATCCTGCGGCAGAAGCTGGTCCGCGGTCCCGAAGAAGACATCGTTCCCGCTCGCGCTCGCATCCAGGAAGAACGATTCATACGCCCCCGCGACATTGGAAATCGGATAGACATGGCCACCCTCATACTCATACACGTTCCGCTGGCCATCGCTGGCGTGCGGCACAAGCGCGTCAGCGCTCTGAAAGAACAGGCGGCTGCCGTCTTCGGAGAAATTACGCCGTTGATGCTCGGGGGCGCGGTAGTATGCTTCGCCGAGGCTCGATGGGCCGGCCGGACGCGCCCCGCTCGGGTTGCACGATACGCACGTCAGAGTGCCAGCGGAAGCGTCGTATAGATAGACCTCCCTGCATTGTCCGGTTTGTTCGTAATATTCCTTCTGACAGTCACCGGCTTCAGCCTGCTCGTTGTCATAGCCCGTCAGGCTCTGTTCCGAAACGAACGCCAGGCGCGTCCCATCCGGCGACACACTGGACCTATCAGTTTGATGTTCTAGCTCACTCCACTCACCTCCCAGGTAGTTGTCGTCTTCAGCCAGCGTTGCAATGAACCTCAGCACGCCTCCATGGGAGACATAGAGGTTAGGCTGCCCGGATTTGGCCACACCGGCGAGGTCTCCCTTCGCGACGAAGTACACATACGAGCCGTCTTCTGAGATCTGCATCACGCCCTGAACTTCACCTTCGGCGAGAGCGGTGGTCTGTGCAGATTCCACGTCATACTGGTAGAGATTTTCGCCCTTGGCGAAAAATACCTTCGCGCCATCCGCGCTCGCGCCCCAGTATCGCGCCCCACCGGCCGCGATTTCTACAGTACACGCATCTTCCGACACGGTACAGCGACCCGATTCCATTGGGCTCTGTTCCCGTTCGGCGTTCTCACGCACATACAACTTTTCCCCGCTCCCAAAGAAGACGCGAGAGCCATCAGCGGAGACAGCATTCCAGACATACGCGCGTTCTGAGCCGGCTTCTCCGCCGCCTTCCACAGAACGTCCGACGACTGCTCCGCCTATCGGTTCGGCATAATTTCCGACGCTCACATCAACCACCTTGCCGTCGATCCACTCGTAGACCTCTTCATTGCTCTCGTCGTCGAAAACCACGTGGCTGAGGTCCGTAGAGTGCCCCATGATCTGATACCAGGAGTACCAATGTAGGGATGAGCGATATGGTTCGGTCTCCCCATCTTGGTAAGGGATCAGGGGCGCGTCCTTTGACACCCACCGGTAGGAGCCGCTGGCGAATTCGTCCAGGTAGATCGCAAACTGCCCCACGGGCGCTTCGACAGCTTCGTTGGTCTTCAGCGAAGCGTCGGTGGTCTCCACCCCCATCGTGAGTTCCGGCGTGAAGGCCATATTTTGAAAGGGCGAGGTGTAAGGGGCGAGGTTGTAATCATTGAACGGCGCCGTGATTGACTGCGTCGTCCAGCCTTCCGGCCCACGCCGAGAGAGGAACTGGTTTTCGTACTGGGCGCCCACGGGGCCCGCGAAGGAGCCGTGGGAGGTGAAGACGAGCGCTTCGCCAGACACCGACGCACGACTGGTCGCCGTTTCTTCATTGGGGTCGGTCGCGTCGTTGCCGTTCTTTTCCACGGGCGAGACCATCTCGTACGCCCGGCAGTCGGGGAGTTTCAGCCCGTATGGCTGTTCGGCGCGGAGTTTTTCGTTTGGGCAACTCGACGGGGAGCCCGTGCCATGCGCGCCGGGTGTCGTGAATTCCTGGTCGGAACCGTCGACTTCACCCGGCAGCGCGTTGGAGGCGACGACGCGCCAGTGGTAGGTCGTGCCCGGTTGCAGGCCGACGGCGACCGCGCTGACGTCCACGCCGGTCACGTGCGCGGCGAGCTCGCCGCTGGGGACCGGGATGCTCACGGTGTAGTCGCCCGCGGCAGGTCCGTATTCGAAATGGTATGACGCCGACGAGTTGCCGTCGTAGATTTCCGCTTCCAGGCGGGCTTCGGTCGCGGCCACGCCAGACGAGCCCTCGGATTTGATTTCGACTGCCGCGGGGGGCGTCGTAAACGTCACGGGCGCGCTGAGTGTGGATTCTTCGCCCACTTCGTTGTGGGCGCTCAGGCAGAACGTGTACGTCGTGTTCGGCAACAGTTCAGTCAGTATGGCTTCGGCTGGCTCTAGCTTGGCTCCCGTCGCCGGTTCCGTGGGCGTCGCGTTTACGGGGATAAGCCGATAATATGCATCGCTGTAAATCTCACATTCACTTGCGGACTGCCGGTATACGAATTCGTAGGAGCCGGGGTTGCCCGGCGCGCCGGGGTTCAGTACACCGGCCAGCGTCGCCGTGGTGGTTGTGATCGATTCGGCTTTCACGCCTGCAGGAGTCTCGGGGTGGATCGCGGTCGTGAACTCCTCTTCGGTCCCTTCCCCTGACCCTGTCGCGTTTTTCAACAGGACATCGTATTTGTAAGTCGCTTTCTGCTTCAGCCCGGTCACGGTCACAGCGACGCCCTGTTCGCCGCCCGTCAGCGTCCCGGGAGGGGTCCCCTGTTCGCACGCCACGACGTGTTCAGCCACGGCCGTTTCGCCATACTCGAAGTGGCATTCGGTGGACTCGTTGCTCGGGTTGACCGTCGCGCTCAGGCGGGCTTCTTCGGCTTTTGGTTCAGCGCTCTCGTTGATGATCGTGGGCTTTGAGACCGAGGTTTTGAAGGGCACGGCATTGCCGATGGCCACTTCGCCCGCTTTGTTGATCGCGACCACACAGAACGTGTATTCGGTACTCGGCTCGAGACCCCTCACAGGGACCGACACGCCCTGTTTAGCGGCGCCCGACATCACGCCGGCCGGTTCGGGCGCGACGTGTTCCGGGTTGCATTCGCTCGCCGACTGCTGGTAGTAGACCTCATACGAGCCCGCTTCACCGGCTTTGAGGGGGTTCAGGGTGCCTTCGAGCGTTGCCGTGGTGGCGGTGATCGAGGCCGCGGGACTTTTCGTCACGGGTTTTTCTGGCGGCAGGTTGGTCGTGAACGGCACCGGCGCGCTGACAGCCGTCTGGCTTTCCAGATTCGTGACCGACAGGCAGACCATGTATTCGGTCCCCGGAGTAAGCGCCATTACAGGTTCGAAGACTTCTTCGTGCGGACCGCCGAGCGACAGGCCAGACGGCGAGGTTTCTTTGCCACCCGTGCATTCTTTGCTCGACGCCTTGTAGAGGAACTTGTACGTCCCCATACCGACCTTGACCTGTTCAGTCGCGGCGGGGTTTAGGACACCGTGGAAGGTCGCGGTCGTGGGGGCGACCGATTCCACCGTGACGGTCGGGGTTTCGGGGGTGGCGGCGAGAGCCGGTGCGCTCGCAAACACAAGCCCACCAACCAACACACACAGCGAAACCACGACAGCCGAAAACGGCTTACCAATACCTACACGCATATCTCCTCCTCCAAAACAGAGGGGACAGCCCCTCGATCGATGAACGGCGCTACTTCTTCTCGCTTATCCTCCGCGCCCGCTTCGTTGCTGTTCTTGTTCGCCGGCGAGACCTGTTCGTAGACGCGGCCGTCGGGGAGCCCGGGGGCGGAGGAGTAGATGTTTTCGGGGGCTGGGGTGGCGTAGGCACCCGCAGTGGCGGGGAGCACAACCCCGAACACACCAGCAACCCCGGTGAAGATGAGCGCCGCGAGCAGCGCACGAACGGTGAAATGTGCCGGCGTCTTGATCATGACAACGATGCCTCCCTGAACGAGCCCCCTCCGGGGCATGTGTGATTGATCCGCCGGTGAGCGGGACAAAGCTCTCTTCCTGCAGCGAGGGCCGGGCGCATCACGCGGCCTGACTCTCAGAGCGGCTGTGCGCGCGGATGCTTCGCGCGACCCGCTCACCCTGCGCCGTCAGCCGCCAGGCGTTCGGCTCACCCTTCGCATGCCCCAGGCCGCTGTTGGCCAGCAACCCCAGACGCTCCAAACGCCGCAACAGCTTCGAGACCTGCCCCGCGTCGTGAATATCCGCGTATTCCCCCACCCGGCGGTTGCTTGCTGCCGGATTTTCAGCCACGCCCTCGAGCACCCGCGAGGTGCGATAGGTGAGGCGCATCGGGACACTCTCCAAAGGATCGCCCACGCCCCCCACCACACCCACGGCCTCACGCACGGCCGGCGTCGTGGTGGCCGCGAGGCCTGCGGAGAGAACCGGCGCCGGACGGGACAGCTCACGCCGCGCCGCCGCCGGCCCCAAATACGGCAGCACGATCATCGCCATCAACTCCCCCACCAAGCCCGTGAGCGGCTCACGCTCACCGCGCAACAACCGCGCATACACAATCCCAACCGCCGCACCCACCAACCCCTCCGCCGTCAACGGCGTGCACTGCGCCCCACGCGCACCCTCGCCACGGCCCTCATCGACCACCGCCGCCAGCCGCCCGAGGACCTCCTCGCGGCGCTCCAAGACACCCGGGCCGCCACTCAACGCCTGCACCACACACACCCGCGCCAAAACCGGCTCACGATCGAAGAGCCCAAGAATCGTCCACAGGCCCCGGCGCACCCGCTCACGCCACACCAAACCCTCCAACCCCGCCCCCGCGAGCTCGCCCGCGATCACACCCAGGAGATCCTCAAAGACCGCGGCCAGACACTCCTCACGGTTGGCGAACGTCTCATAGAACGTACGCCGCGAAATCCGCGAGCGCGCGACGATATCCGCCACCGTCGTATTCGCCCAACCAAGCTCATCGACCGCGCGAACCGCCGCCGCCAACAGCCGCGAGCGCTGAATCTCAGCCAGCTGCACACCCTGCCCCTGCCCGTCCCGCCCGCCGGCGCGAGCGCGCCTGCGCTCCGGGCCCCCCGCCGGCCGGCGCGACACACCGCCACCCGGCCGCTGCGACACACCGCTTCCCATAGACGCGCGCGAAGCCATCACACCACGCCCCCGGCCGTGAGAACCCCAACCCCGCGCAGCGGGTCAAACCGGCGCTTCGAGACTAGGCGAAAACCGCTCCCAGACTCAAATGCCCTAGAGCAAGAGAGAGAGAGAGAGAGAGAGATGCGACAGCGCCATGCTGGCGCATCTAGCATCAGCCTTTCGCTGACGCGCTGGGACTCCTGTCACGTTTCTCCCTCTCGAAACCACGCTTGATTCAGCTCCCTCTCAAGTTGCGACCCAAGTCCCTCTAACCCAACGTACACTCCGCGAGCGCTTGATGTCAACCGCGAAACGCGCCTACCCAACCCGATCTTATGTCTACACATGGACTGCTCTCTTGTCAATACCCAAACGGTTGGCCCGCGTTCCTCAGCCCCCAGCCGCTCGCACGCGCTGGTCGCTGGACATGGATGTCCAGCGCCTCACCCGCCGCGGAAATGCCACTGCGCCGCGCGGATGCGCCCCAAAGATTTCACCCCAGTGCCCGCTCCACCTCCGCCGGCCCCACCGGCCCCTTGCGCACAATGCGCCAGCGGCCGTGGGATTCGTACTCGCGCAGGTCGAGCACCGTGGAGGCTACGCCCGGCAGCTCGCCGCCGTCCAGCACGAGATCCGCGCCCTCCAGCAGCGCGCGCGGGATTTCCGACAGGCGCCGCGCCTCGGGGCCGCCTGAGAGGTTCGCGCTCGACTGCATCACAGGGACGCCCAACGCGCTCAGCGCCGCCAGCCGCTCTGGCAGCAGCGGCACGCGCAGGCCGAGCACCTCGCCGCCGCCGCTCAGCGGGTAGCGATCCTCGCGATTGGGCAGCAGCACCGTCAGCGGGCCCGGCAGCAGCGCCCGCAGGGCGGCACGCTCGCGCTCGCCCAGCTCCGGGAGCGCCTCCAGCGCGGTGGGCAGCGAGAAGAACATCACCGCCGCGGGGCGGTCCGGGGGCCGGCCCTTCAGCTCATACAGCCGCCTCACCGCGTCGCGGCTCAATGGGTCGCAGGCGAGGCCGTACACCGTGTCGGCCGGGAAGATCGCCACGCCGCCGTCGGCGATGCACTCCCGCAGGCGCCGCACGTCACTCGGGGCGAATCAGGGTGTCGATGCGCCGGACGATCTCCATGTGCGTCCGCGGACGGACTGTGCCGAGCCGCGCCGCGAGGCGTTCCGGCGAGATCGTGCGAACGTGTTGGGGCAGCGCGAAGCTCACCTCACGCAGGCCTCCCTCGGGCGGCTCGACCCGCAGATGCAGCGGTGAGCCCACGTCTTTGGTCGTGAACGGCACAACGATCGCCAGACCCCAGCGACCCAGGGCATCGCGCGAGATCACCGTCACCGGTCGCTGACGACCCTGCTCGTGGCCGACGACCGGCTCGAGGTTTGCCATCCAAACCTCGCGCTGGCGAGGGACTGCCGTCACAGGCCCTCGAGCCCGTCGCCGAGCGTGCCATCCAGCTCCGCGACCTCTGCCTGCCATGCGGCCCACTGCTCCGGATCGGCCCGCAGGCGGTCGATCGCCGCCTCGTGGCCCGCGAGCATCGCGTCCTCCTCGGCAAGACGGACAAGCGCCGCCACCTTCGCCGAGATCGTGAGCCCATCGTGCTCGGCCATCTCCACCAGCGCACGATGGGTCTCCTCTGAAACCCGCACCGTCGTCGTCGCCATGCTCGCCTCCTTTCGCAACTCGCCACGCGCCCGTCCTGTAGACGTCAGTGTAGACTATCCACGCAGCGCCCCTGCCCCGCCGGACGCGCGCGACCGCTCGACGGCATAGCAACATCAGCTCGAACAGCGAGAACGGCACGTTCGTCAGCGGCAGCGGTACAATGCGGTGCATGGCGGGAACGCCGAAAGCGGAGCAGCGGGGGCCGTGGACGCCGGAGGAGATCGCACGCGACGAGCGTGTCAATCAGGCACGACGCGCCCGCGACCAGAGGAAGACCCCGGAAGAGCGTCTGGAGGAGACGCTGCGCCTCAGCCGTTTCATCGGCGAGCTGAGACAGGGGCTCCCCGACGATGTTCGAGCCCGATGACCTGCTCCTCGCGCTGACGCGCGCGCGGGTCGATTTCATCGTCATCGGGGGAGTCGCGGTCGGCGTGCACGGCTTCGTACGCGCCACCAAGGATCTCGACATCGTCCCGAATCCAGCCCCGGGAAACCTGGCGCGGCTCGCGCGTCTGCTTGTCGACATCGAGGCCCAGCACGTCGGCGTCGGCGACTTCGCGCCTGAGGAGTTTCCCTATGACCCAACCGACCCCGCCCAGCTTGCCGAAGGAGCCAATTTCCGTCTCGATACAGCACACGGCCCGTTGGACATCATGCAGTGGGTGGCCGGTATCGACGCGGACCTCGCATTCAACGAACTCACATCACAGACCCTGGCGGTGCCATTCAGGGATGTCCAGATTCGCGTGTGTGGAGTCGAGCACCTGCGAGCGATGAAGCGTGCAGCTTCCAGGCCGCAGGATCTGAAAGACCTGGAGCAGCTCGATGGTGCCTGAGCCTCAGCGGGCCCTTCTGGCTGCGGTCCGCCCTCGACGCGCTCCTCGTAGGCCCTCGCCATCTGCTGGTGTTCAACCAGCCCTTTCAAACCCGGTTCGACGCGCAATCGACGCCACTCGTCATAAAGGCCCGCTTGCCCCGTGGCCACCAGGCCGCCGCCGTTTTCTACAAACGCGCGGATGCGGCTCAGTTGCTCGTCCGAAAGGCATTCCGAGTCCGGCAGGATCAGGACCTTCAGCGTGGATAGATCGGGCAGCGGTTCGTCGAAAA
>JBEKYV010000261.1:0-5547 GCA_049510515.1 Solirubrobacteraceae bacterium
AACCTTGTGGGGGCGTGACTACAGCGCGCGCAGGCGGCGAAACTCTTCGCGCGCCGAGTACGGGCGGCCCCACATCTGCGTGACCTCCGCGCGGCCCTCCCTGACCTCGCGCACCGCCAGCTCGCCCTCGATGCCAGCGTCGTCGAGCAGGCCGAGCGCGCAGTGCACGGCAGGAGTCGCGGCCGCGTGGCCGAAGCGGTGTGCGACCAGCAGGCGCCAGTGCCAGTCGTGCTTGGAGTAGGGGCTGGCGTTGCACGTCACGAGGTAGACGGCCGCTTCGACATAGCGCGACTCGTCCGCGAGCCGCAGGTCGAGCTCCAGGTCGGTCCAGTCGTCGGGGAGCGAATCGACGATCCCTTGGAAGGTGTCTGCCAGGCCCATCGTCACGACAGCCTACCGGGCGATGCGGCCAGGGCCTCCACTGCTCGGCAACGGCCGGACCGGCTCTTCGGGCTCGTATCCTCAACCCATGGCCGCCACCGACACCTTGCAAGCGGAATACGACGCCCTCACGAAGGGCTGCGGCTTGGTGGATCGCAGCGAGCGCGGCAAGCTCGCTTTGACAGGCGCGGGCGCGGTGGAGTTCCTCAACGGACAGGTCACCAACGAGCTCACCGACCTTCACCCAGGCGAGGGGCACTATGCGGCCTTCCTCACCAACAAGGGCAAGATGCTCGGCGACCTGCGGATCCTCGCGGTGGGGACCGGCGCCGCGGAGGCTCCCACCGGGGCGGCCGCCGACTCGGCCGACACGCCCACCGAACTGCTACTCGACACCGAGCGCGTGGCGCTGCAGGCGCTGTTCGACATGATCCGCCGCTACAAGATCGGCTACGACGTGGAGCTGCACAAGCGCACGCTGGAGAGTGGGCTGCTCTCGCTGATCGGCCCCGAGGCACGAACGTGCGTTGAGCGTCTGGTAGGAGCCGAAAAAAATACATTCCACACCGAGGTCGAGCACGCCCACACGTCCGCGCAGATCGCCGAGACGCCCATGCGCCTGATCGTCACCGCCGAGGGCATTGACGTGCTGTGCGGGGCCAGCGACCTCGAGACCGTACGCAGCGCCCTCATCGATGCCGGCGCGACCCCCGTCGGCGAGGCGACGGGGGAGATCGTGCGCGTCGAGCGCGGCAGGCCCCGCTACGGGGTGGACATGGACGAGAGCACGATCCCCCAGGAGGCCGGCCTCAACGAGCGCGCGGTGAGCTTCACGAAGGGCTGCTACGTCGGCCAGGAGACGGTGGCGCGGCTGTACTACCGGGGCAAGCCCAACCGCCACCTGCGCGGCCTGCGGCTCTCGCCCCGAGGCGACGCCACCATGGCCATCCCGGCCGCACCCGGTGATGAGCTGCGGCTGGGAGAGCGCCCCGTGGGGCACCTGAGCAGCGTCGTCGAGTCCCCGCGGCTGGGCACGATCGCCCTGGCACTCGTCCGCCGCGAGGCCTCACCCGGCGACACGCTCGCTGTCGGCGAGCACGGCGCCACGGCAGAGCTGGTCGAGCTGCCCTTCTAAATCCCGGATCGCAGATTGGCGCCCGCCGTCACCGGGCGACACCATGCTCTCTTTTTGGGCCCCTAACCAAATGAGATCATGTCTCGTTTGGTTGGGGTCTCTAAGAGATGCTTGACTGTCCGCCGCCGAGCCGGCGCTCGTGCAGGTGCTTGCGGATCGCTGCCCGCAGCACCCTCAGCGCGTCGGGGCGCGGAGGCGTGTCGATCGTGTTGAGGACGTTCGGTCCGCGCACGCTGGCTTTCGTGCGTTCCGGCTGCCTGCGCGGCTCCTCGAAGGGATTGCGTTCAGTCATCGCCATTGTCTTCGGTCGGAACTCCCGATTCCTGAGTGTACGCCTGCCACTGCTCATTCAGAAGGTCAACAAGCTGACTGGCGAGCAGGGGAGAGAAGGAGACGCGCGAGACGACGATCCCCTGCTGCCCCTGGGGGCCGATCCGCAGGAAGTCGAGCGTGAACTCGTGCGGCGTGCGCGCGATCGAGGCGGCGTTGGCCCATTTGCCGGCAAACTCCTCCGGGGGCATGATGATGTTGGGCCCCTGCTGGGACTCCTCCGGAGGGTTCGGCTCGTCCACCTCTGGAGCGTAGCGCCCGTGGCAGGCCACGGAGGGCCTGCCCCCGGGCGGGTGTGGCCTCCCGACCCCGCGCGCGGACGATCCCCCATGACCAGCTCACGTCCGCCCCGGGCCGCCCGGTTGTAGGATTGGCTGGTCCCGTTCCCGACATGCGAGGTAGGACCCCGTGGCAATCGACTTGCAGCAGATATCCGAGGTGGACGCCGAGCCGGGCGAGCTGCCCAAGACGATGGCCGCGTGGGTGATCCGCCAGGAGCGCGAGGGCGAACCGAAGGACGCCTTCCAGCTCGAGGAGATCGAGGTGCCCGAGCCGGGCGCGTTCGAGGTGATCGTGCGCGTGATGGCCGCGGGCGTCAATTACAACAACGTGTGGGCCGCCCTCGGCAAGCCGGTCGGCGTGTGGCGCTACGGCGACCACCCCGAGTTCGGCCACCACATCGGCGGCTCCGACGCCTCCGGCGTGGTGTGGAAGGTCGGCCCCGGCGTCACCCGCTGGAAGCCCGGCGACGAGGTCGTGGTGCACTGCAACCAGGCCTCCTACGAGGACCCCGAGGTGCACGGCCTCGACCCGATGGCCGCCCCCTCGCAGAAGATCTGGGGCTATGAGACGACGTGGGGCTCGTTTGCGCAGTTCACCAAAGTGCAGGCCCAGCAGCTGCTGCCCAAGCCCGCCGCGCTCACCTGGGAGGAGGCCGCCTCCTACGGGCTCGTGTACTTCACCGCCTACCGCATGCTGATCACCCGCTGCAAGATGCAGGCCGGCGCGAACGTGCTGATCTGGGGCGCCGCCGGCGGCCTCGGCGTGTTCGCGACACAGCTGTGCGCGGCCGCCGGCGCGCACTGCGTCGGCGTCGTCTCCTCGGCCGAGAAGGGCGAGCTCGTCAAGCGCCTCGGGGCAGTCGACTACATCGACCGTGCCGAGTTCGCCGGGATGATGCGCACCGGTAAGGAGACGCCCGAGGAGGACAAGGCGCGCTTCGGCGTCTCGCGCGAATTCTCAAAGCGCGTGAAGGCGATCCTCGGCGACGCTCCCGACATCGTCTTCGAGCACGTCGGGCAGGCGACGTTCCCGACCTCGGTGTTCACCGTCAAGCCATTTGGCAAGGTCGTGATCTGTGCCGGCACGACCGGCTTCAACCTCGACTTCGACGTGCGCTACCTATGGATGAAGCAGAAGGAGATCATCGGCAGCCACTTCGCCAACGCGTACGAGTGCACGAAGGCCAACGAGCTGATCGAGTCAGGCCAGATCCGCCCGGTGCTGTGGCGCACGCTTGGCTTCGACGGCGTCGCCGAAGCGCACCAGCTGATGCTCGAAAACAAGCATCTGGGCAAGATCTCGATCCTCGTCGGGGCCGACTCCGAGGGCCAGGGCAAGACGGCAGATGGCCCCGGCGCGATTCACGCGGAGGTGGGAGCCTGATGGCGGGATCCGGACCCCACCCACCCGGCACCGTAATCGTCCCCTGGTACGCCACGGGCTTCCGCAAGGAGGGCTTCGGCGCGGCGCTGGAGCAGGCCGCGGCGATCGCCCTGCGCTACGGCGCGGAGTCCTACGCGGTGTACCGCTCGCGCGAGGACCGCTACCGCTACCAGCAGCTGGCGCACTTCGAGCGCTACGGCGACTGGGGGCGCTACTGGGAAGGCCCGGAGATGATCGACTTCCGCGCCAGCCACTCCTCGTGGTACCAGATCCCGGTGCTCTACGGCTGGTGGGATCTCACCGCCGCGGGGTCCATCTCCGAGGAGACGGAGTGGATCGTCCCGCCGCCGCCCGAGCCCGATCCCGACGGCAACGGCAGCGGCTCAGGCGCCGCGCGCGTGCAGCACGTCTGACCGGAGCCCCCGCCGTCGGCATACAAAGTCTTTTTCAGCCCCCACCACTTCACAAAATGAAGGGTTGGGGTCCGAAAAGTAAACACAAAACCCCGGGGCCCCGGCACCCGCCCCGGTGCTCAGCACTTCTCGAGAGGGGCCATCGTGAGCCCCGCGCCCTTCAGCTGCTCCCAGTAGTGCTCGGCCGGCTCCTTGTGGCCGTTGTAGACCACGGCCTGCCCGGCATTGTGGATCTGGTTGGCGTACTGGTGGCCCTGCTCCAGCGTCACGCCGGGGATGAAGCGCGCCAGCGTACGGGCGACGTGGTCGAAGGTGTTGTGGTCGTCGTTGCGCACGATCACCCGCCACGACCCGTCCATCCCCGTCTGCGGGCCGCCCGTCTTCGGTAGCTCAATGGTCTCTGTCATGGGTGCGAAGAATACCCGGCGCCCGTAGGGGCCTCGACAGCCGCCTCACAGGCGCCTGCATCGGACTGGACGGCAGCCTTACAATTACGGCATGAGCGAAGACCAGCCCCACCGCCTGCCCGAGCGCGACCGACCGTGGATGATGCGCACCTACGCGGGGCACTCGACCGCGAAGGCATCGAACGAGCTGTACCGGCGCAACCTCGAGAAGGGCCAGACGGGGCTGTCGGTCGCGTTCGACCTGCCGACGCAGACCGGGTATGACCCCGACGACGAGCTGGCGCGGGGAGAGGTCGGCAAGGTCGGGGTGCCGATCGCCCACCGCGGCGACATGGAAGCGCTGATGTCGGGCATCCCGCTGGGCGAGATGAACACCTCGATGACGATCAACGCGACCGCCGCGTGGCTGCTGGCGCTGTACATCGTCGCCGCCGAAGCCGAGGGCGTGCCGCGCGAGCAGCTGCAGGGCACGACGCAGAACGACATCATCAAGGAGTTCCTGGCGCGCGGCACCTACGCCTTCCCGCCCGCGCCCTCGATGCGGCTGATAGCGGACACGATCGCCTACACGGTCGAGCACGTGCCGAAGTGGAACCCGATCAACATCTGCTCCTACCACCTGCAGGAGGCCGGCGCCACCCCGGTGCAGGAGATCGCCTACGCGATGTCCAACGCGATCGCGGTGTTGGACGCGGTCAGGGACAGGATGGGGACGGGCACCCCGCCCGGGGGGGCGGGTGCCGGGGGGGGCTCGCACGGCGACCTCGACCGCGTCGCGCAGGATTCCGCCGGATCGCCCCCCGTCGCCGATCGCATCGCGCAGGTATTCGGCCGGATCTCGTTCTTCGTCAACGCCGGCATGCGCTTCGTCGAGGAGCACGCGAAGCTCCGCGCGATGGGGATCCTGTGGGAGGAGCTGGGCAGGGAGCGCTACGGCGTCACCGATCCGAAGCTGCTGCGGCTGCGCTACGGCGTGCAGGTCAACTCGCTCGGCCTCACCGAGTCACAGCCGGAGAACAACGTGCAGCGGATCGTGCTGGAGGCGCTGGCGGTGACGATCGGTCGCAACGCGCGCGCACGGGCGATCCAGCTGCCGGCGTGGAACGAGGCTTTGGGGCTGCCGCGCCCGTGGGACCAGCAGTGGTCGCTGCGCATCCAGCAGGTGCTGGCGTATGAGACCGACATCCTCGAGTACCCCGACATCTTCGAGGGCTCG
>JBEKYV010000262.1:0-5545 GCA_049510515.1 Solirubrobacteraceae bacterium
CTGTGGGCGGGATGCGGTCGATGCCGTCAGGGAGGACATTGAGGCAGCGTAGTCCAGCGAAGTGGCGGCTGGCGGTGGCCTTCGACACGGAATGGCCAACCCTGCAATAATGGTTGACTAAGCAACTATGGCGACTTTCTACCGACTCCTCGGCTTCCTGCGTCCCTACCGGCGCGGCATGATCGTCTCCTGGACGCTGGCGAGCCTCGCGATGGTGATAACGGTCGCACTGCCCGCCCTGACGGGGCGTGCCGTGCAGATCATCGGCACGGGCCACCACGATGCCGCCGCGCAGGCCAGCGCCCGCCACGAACTGACGCTGATCGCCGGCGCGATCGCGCTGATCGTGCTGATGCGCTGGGGATTCATGTACTGGCGGCGGATGGTCGCCGGACGGCTCTCGCTCGGCGTCGAATACGACCTGCGCAAGCTGCTTTATGGCCATCTGCAGCAGCTCGAGCTCGGCTTCTTCGATCGCCAGCAGACCGGCCAGCTGATGTCGCGCGCGACCGTCGACCTGCAGGCCGTTCGCTTCTTCCTCGGCTACGGGCTCGTGTTCATCCTGCAGTCGATCCTCACGATCGTGCTCGCGGGAACCGTGATGATCGTGACCGAACCGCGCCTCGGCCTGATCTCGCTCGCGCCCGTGCCGTTCGTGGTGCTGATCTCCTACCGCTATGGCCGCCGCGCGCGCCCGGCGATCCAGCAGACCCAGCAACGCATCGCCGAGCTGACCGCAGACGCCGAGGAGAACATCTCCGGGGTGCGCGTCGTCAAGGCCTTCGCCCGGGAGCCCCGCCAGCTGCAGCGCTTCCAGGGCAGCGTCGGGCGTGTGTTCGGCCAGGCGATGGTGGCGACCCGCCTGGAAGCGAAGTTCAATCCGATGATCGGCTTCCTCCCTCAGCTCGGCCTCGCTGCGGTGCTGCTGATCGGAGGCAACGCCGTGATCCACGCGCACCTGACGCTGGGCCAGTTCACCGCGTTTTACCTGTACCTGAACATGCTGATTGCCCCGATGCGCACGCTCGGCGTGATCCTCAACCTCGCCCAGCGCGCCACCGCCTCGGGCGCGCGCCTGTTCCAGGTCCTCGACCGGCCCCCGCGGCTCACCTCACCGCCCGGCGCCCCGCCACTGCCGGCGGGCAACGGGCACGTGCAACTGCAGGGCGTAACGCTGCGTTATGACGAGTCCGACGAGTTCGGCGCGGCATACTCGGCGGCAAGCGCGCCGCAGACGGCGACAAGCGGATTCGTCTCGGCGAACGGCGCACAGATCCAGCCAAGTGTGGCAACGGCTCCAAATGGAGCCACAGCCGCGAATGGAGGCTCTCCGGGCGAGACCTCTCGGGCGGTGCTGAGCGACGTCGACCTGGACGTTGCCGCCGGGCGCACGGTCGCGCTCGTCGGCGCCACCGGCTCCGGCAAGACCAGCCTCGTCTCGCTGATCTCACGGCTGTACGACGTGAGCGACGGGCGCGTGCTGCTCGACGGCGCCGATGTGCGCGAGGTGGACCTGCGCTCGCTGCGCCAGGCCGTCGCGATCGTCAGCGACGATCCGTTCCTGTTCTCCGAGACCGTCGCCGAGAACATCGCCTACGCGCGGGTTGGCGGGCCTCCAGTCCCGCGCGAGGCGATCGAGCAGGCCGCCCGCCGCGCCCAGGCCCACGAGTTCATCGAGCGTCTGCCCGACGGCTATGACACGCGCGTCGGCGAGCGCGGCCTGACGCTCTCCGGCGGCCAGCGCCAGCGCCTGGCGATCGCACGGGCGCTGCTCGCCGACCCGCGTGTGCTGATCCTCGACGACGCCACCTCCTCGGTCGATGCCTCGACCGAGCGCCAGATCAAGCTCGCGCTCGACGAGGCGATGGAGGGGCGAACCACGTTCATCGTCGCTCACCGCCTCTCCACGATCGCGCTGGCGGACGAGATCGTCGTGCTCGACCACGGCCGGATCACCGCGCACGGCAACCACGAGGAACTGCTGGAGGCCTCGGAGCTGTATCGCGAGATCGTCGAAAAGGGCTTGCCCGATCAGGTTTTCCTGACGCGAGAGCTCCCCCGCGAACGCGAGGTGAGCGGGATATGAGCGCGCACGGCGGCGCACGGATGGTGGGCGGCGGCGGCCCAGGCTCGCAATGGACGGGCGAGCGCGCCGAGAAGGGCACGCGGGGACGCAACCTGCGCGGACTGCTGGCGCTGTTGGGTCCCTATCGCCTGCGCGTGAGCGCGATGTTGACGGCGCTCGTGCTCGGCACGGCCGCCTCGCTGGCGCCCCCGCTGCTCGCCAAGGTTGCGATCGACGAAGGCATCGACCGTCACGACACGCACACGCTTGTGCTGGTCGTGATCGCATTTCTGCTCTCGGCGCTGCTGGTGTGGGCGATGACCTACGCGCAGACCTATCTCGTCGGCTGGGTCGGCCAGCGCGCGCTCGCCGACCTGCGCATCCGCATCTTCACCCACCTGCAGAGCCAGCCGATCGGCTTCTACGAGAGCCGCCCTGCGGGTGTGCTGATCTCGCGCATGACCAACGACGTCGAGGCTTTGGAAAATCTCGTGACGGACTCGGTCGTGACGCTGTTCCAGGCCGGTCTCACGCTCGTCGGGGCGGTCGTGGTGCTGCTGTTGCTCGACGTGAAGCTGGCGCTTTTGACGTTCTGCGTCGTCCCGTTCGTGGCCGCCGGCTCGATCTGGTTTCGGCTCGTCTCGGCCGGCGCGTTCCGGCGCACAAGGGAGACCATCGGCGCGATCACCGCCTACCTGCAGGAGACCCTCTCCGGGATTCGCGTCGTGCGCAGCTTCGGCCAGGAGCCCCACCACGAGGCGCGATTCGCGGAGCTCAACACGGACAACTGCGACGCGAACATGGTTACGGTGCGCCTCAACGCCGCCTACTTCCCGACGGTGGAAATGCTCTCCGGCGTCGCGCTCGCGCTGATCGTCCTGTACGGCGGCTATCAGGCCCTGGAAGGCCACATCACCGCGGGCACCGTCGTCGCGTTCGTCGGGACCCTGTCGTTCCTGTTCGAACCGATCCAGCAGCTCTCCCAGCTGTACACCACCTACCAGTCGGGGATGGCCGCGCTGGAGAAGATCTTCCAGTTGCTGGACGTCAAACCGACCCTGACCGATCGCGCGGGGGCGATCCCGCTCGATCGCATCCGCGGGGAAGTCCGCTTCGAGGATGTCTCCTTCGCTTACACAAAGGACACGATGGTCCTCGAGCACATCGACCTGACGATCCCTCCCGGCCAGACCGTCGCGCTCGTGGGCGCAACCGGCGCGGGCAAGTCGACGGTCGCCAAGCTCGTTGCGCGCTTCTACGACCCCACGTCCGGTCAGATCCTCGTTGACGGACACGATCTGCGCGGGGTCTCGAGCGACTCGCTGCGCTCGCAGATGGGGATCGTGCCGCAGGAGGCGTTCCTGTTCTCCGGCACGATCGGCGAGAACATCGCCTTCGGGCGCCCGGAGGCCGACGCGGGCCAGGTGCGCGACGCCGCGGCGGCAGTCGGCGCGGAGCAGTTCATCTCCGAGCTGCCCCGCGGCTATGACACCGAGGTCGGCGAGCGCGGCGCGCAACTCTCCTCGGGCCAGCGCCAGCTGATCGCCTTCGCGCGAGCGCTGATCGCCGACCCGCGCATCTTGATCCTCGACGAGGCAACCTCCAACGTGGACCTCCACACCGAGGGCCGCATCGAGGCCGGCCTGCGCCGCCTGCTCGCGGGTCGCACCGCGATCGTGATCGCCCACCGCCTCTCCACGATCCGCCAGGCCGGGCGCATCGTCGTGCTCGAAGGAGGCCAGATCATCGAGCAGGGAACCCACAATGAGCTGATCGCCGCCGAGGGCCGCTACTTCGAGCTCTACCGCGACTGGGCCTTGCAGGCCGCGGCGTAGGGCTCTCTCAGCCCCTGCTGACGATCCGGACGACCCGAGGAATCGTCCAGGCGCCTGCACCAATACCCAACTCGCCGTTCCGCAGGGCGATCCCAGAGTGCACCACCAGGCGTCGACGCCCTGATCGCCTGTATTCACACCGCATTATAGAAAGAGCACTTTTTCTGTTGACTTTATGAGGTTTATGTCCTAAGGTGCTCGCCGTGGGCCGGCCCAAGCGGCCCACGACTCCCTCATCACCAAGCCCTACCAAGTACCGAGACCACCTATTGCAAGGAGGAAGCACCATGCCCCGAATCACCACTCCCGCCCCCTCCCGGAGCAACCGGCGGCGATGGCGCCGGTTGGCGCTCGGCGCTGCCGTCGTGCTCGGCGCCGTCGCAAGCGCCTCGGGCGGCGTGGCCCAGGCAGCAACGCCGACTGCGCCCCCGCCGGTGACGATTCTCACCTCACAGCCCAACCTCGGCCGTGGCGACATCTTCATCTCTCCGTTCGGTGACACCAGCACGTATGCCAACGGCCCCGAGATCCTTGACCGGCAGGGCAACGTCGTCTGGTTCAAGGCGGTTCCCGCCGGCGAGGAGGCGAGCGACTTCCGCGCCCAGACCTACGACGGCCGGCCCGTCCTCACCTGGTGGCAGGGCACCGGGCTGGGCGGCCTCTCAAGTGGCAGCGACTACATCTACAACGACCACTACCAGCAGATTGCCACGGTCAATGCCGGCAACGGGCTGAGCGCGGACGGGCACGAGTTTCTCATCACCCCTTGGAACACTGCATTGATCCTCTCCTACACCACCGCGACCGCCAACCTCACCTCGATCGGCGGGCCCGCCGACCAGACCGTCGTCAACGGCGTGGTGCAGGAGATCGACATCGCCACCGGCCAGGTGCTCTTCCAGTGGAACAGCGCCGACCACGTGCCCTACAGCCAGAGCGAGCAGCCGCTGCCCGCGTCGCCGAGCACGCCGTGGGATTGGTTTCACATCAACGCGGTGAAGGTTGACACCAACGGCAACTTCCTGATCGACGCCCGCAACACCTGGACGACCTACGAGGTGGACCCCCGCAGCGGGAACATCGTCTGGCAGCTGGGCGGCAAGGACTCGAGCTTCACCCTCCAGGCGGCCCCGGGGCAGGTGCTGGACAGCGCGGGTGAGATATTTGCCTGGCAGCACGACCCGGAGGCGTTGGGCAACGGGGTGTACACGTTCTTCGACAACGAGTCCTCCGGCACGCCGCTGCTCCCCTCCAGCCGCGCGGTCACGGTGAGGTTGAATCCGTGGACGCACGTCGCCACGCTGCTTGCCTCAGACAACCAGCCCGAGGGGTTGCCGGCCGCGTCGCAGGGCAACGCCCAGACAACCGCCGAGGGCAATCTCTTCGTCGGCTGGGGAGCACTGCCCTACTTCTCGGAGTTCGACCGGCAGGGCAGCCTGATCTTCAACGCCGAGTTCCCCACCGGGGTCAACACCTACCGGGCCTACCTGCTGCCGTGGCACCCCGGCGACTTCAGGTGGCCGGGGCATCCGTGGGGCCCGGGAGGCCCCGGCAACGGTCAGCCGTGGGGCGAGGCAGGCCCCGGGCACGGCCAGGCGTCCGGCGCGTAGCACGGATGTTGGACCCCCTCCGGCCCGCCCGCACG
>JBEKYV010000263.1:0-5533 GCA_049510515.1 Solirubrobacteraceae bacterium
CCGCCAAAACCAGGGCACACCGCCAACTCGCGGCACTCATTACCACCGAACAACGCCATCAACGCGCCACCGCCCGGATTCCCCCTCCCCGACCAACCCCATCGGTGGATCCGGGCTAATCCTGGGGTGTGAGAATGACGACCGCGAGCTCGCGTTCGGTGCGGGCCTGGTAGGTATCGTACCCGCGGTACATCGCGCGCAGCTCGGCCCAGAGCCGCTCGCGCTCCTCGCCCTCAGCCAAGCGCGGCCGGACCGCAATCGTATTGCGGCCGAGAATAACTTCGCCGCGCCCGGCGGCCATCAGGTTCTCAAACCATCTCGGGGAACGTGCGGCCCCTAGATTGGCGGCGGTAAGCACAAACGATTCACCCACACGCAGGTAGTAAACGGGCACTTCGCGCCGCCTCCCGCTGTGCCGGCCGACGGTTGCCAAGACAAGCACAGGCGCGCCCACATAGCGTCCCCCAATGCGGCCCCGGCTCCAGCGGACGACGCGGGCGTGCATGCGCGAACCCACACGAATCAGCGTTGGTGTTGCGGCCATAGCCCCGCCAGTCATCCGCGCGTAGGCCGAGACGATCGCGCGACCCACTCGCGTCTGAGCCCAGCGGGAGCGTCGCTCTTTGTTGACCGTTTGATGTGACATGGCTACGTGCGGTAGAAGCGCTCGATTACGCGAAGCTGCAGGCCGTGAGGGATGAGGCGCCCACTTTTGGCGAGAAGGCGGTTGATGTAGCCAGGCACGATCACTCTGCGGTTGTGTGCGAGGCCGTCGACCGCGTCGCGGGCGACTCGCTGGGCGGTCAGCCAGGCCGGGGCGGGGAATACGCGCTCCGAAGGGTGTTTCTCGTCAGCATTGAAGATCTCGGTTCGGACCGGGCCGGGACATAGCGTGCTGACCGTGATGCCCAAGGGTCGTAGCTCCGCGTGCAGCGCCTCTCCGAAGGAGAGGAGGAACGCCTTCGCCGCGCCGTAGGTCGCTGTGTTTGGTACCGGCTGAAACGCGGACAGGGATGCGACGATCAGGACCGCGCCGGAGCGTCGCACAACCATTGTTGGGGCGAATACTCGGCATAGCTCGACGCACGCTTCGCACATGAGCTGTACTTGCTCTACCTCCTTGGAGGGGTTCAGTTCGACGAGCCGCCCGTGGGTGCCGATACCAGCGTTGCTCACGAGCACGTCGACACGCAGCCCAAGCGCCTGAAGACGGTCCGCGAGGGAGGCGCGAGCGACAGGGTCGGTAAGGTCGCATCGGACGGCCTCAGCACGAACCCCGTGCGTGGACGCCAGCTGCGCGGCGATGGAGACGAGTCGCTCCTCGCGCCGTGCGACAAGCGTGACCGAGTGACCACGAGCCGCCAACTCGTGCGCGATCGCTGCACCGATCCCCGAGGAGGCGCCCGTGACCAGGCACGTGCCAGTCTGCTGTGGTGCGGGCATGGCCAACGCTATGCCTCGGGCGTCGGGTTTCGCAGCAGCAGCGCGCTCAACAGTCGCTGTACGGGCCGTGGCGGCCAGAGGATGACGGCCGTCTGCTTGTAGCGCTCCAGGAACGCCGCCATCCGGCGGGCGCCGCTGAGGCTGGTAGGAAGCCCGTGTCGGGTGTAGTAGCCAGCCTGTGCGAGCATCGCGGCGTCTGTTAAGAATGCCTCTATCTCCAGGGCCGGCCGAACCTCTGCCCGCACCTGCGCCTCGCCCGGCCCGATGTTCTTGAACGAGTGCTTCACGCCGGCAGGAACGACGATCTCCTCACCAGGATCGGGAGCGGTCCGGCGCCCTGCGACCTCGAAGCGCACACGCCCCTTGACGACTGTCCAGCGCTCCTCTTGACTGGGATGCAGATGCGACGGGACGGCTCCCCGCCGCGCCACGAGAATGTCAACGATGAGGTTCTCGCCATCAGCTGTGAACTGGTAGTGCTGGCGACGGTATGGGTCGTGAACGCGCTCGTCCATTCGGCTCCCCTCCTTATTTACTTGCCGGTAACTTAGCATAGCTAGTTACTCTTGGGTACGGTGGCCCGAACCAAACACAGACTCCGCCCAGCTGACCGCCGAGCCCTCATCGAGGACGCTGCGGCGCGCCTGTTCGCAGAACGGGGGTACGCCGCCGCCAGGCTCGACGACATCGCCGCCGCGGCGAACGTCACCAAGCCGATGCTCTACCGCCACTTCGCCTCAAAGCGCGCGCTCCACCTCACGCTGCTCACAAAGCACCGCGACGAGCTCTTCGCCCAAGTGATCGAGCACGTCACCCCCGAGGAACCAATGCAGCCGCAACTCCATGCAATCCTCGACGCTTGGTTCGGATACGTCGAGCAGAACCCCTACGCCTGGAAGATGCTCTTCCGAGACACCACCGGCGACCCCGAGATTCAAGCGTTCCACCTCGAGCTGCACGCGAGCGCGCGCTCTTTGCTCACCACGCTGATCCGCCCCGACGAGATCGACCTCCCTCAGCAGGAGATCGAACCACTCGCGGAGATCGTGCGAAGCGCAACAACCGGCCTGGCGCTCTGGTGGCTCGAACATCGAGACACCCCACGGCAAATCCTCGTAGACGCGATGACCCGCGTAATTGCAGGCCTGATCCAATCCCCGCGATAGACGCTCAGTCGCCGGCCCAAAACGCTGCGGAGGCGCCGAGTCGTCGAGCGTCCGCCCGTACACGAGGCCGGGAGTCGGAGATATCGATTTGGGCTCGTCAAACGCTCGTCAGGAATCCGGGTCCGACGGGCTACCATGAAGACGATGGCTGTTTCGCCGACAACGACCGTCGAGATCGACACCGGCTTGCTTGAGCGGCTGCGCCTGCGGCGTCCCGCGAAGAGTGACCGCGAGCTGCTGGAGAGCGTTGCCCGCATCCAGCTTGGACGCGAGGCGAGCGATCGCGCGAGGGAGCGCTTCCGGGGAGTGCCCTCGGAGGAGATCGAGCGTAAAGCGTGGAGCGCCGTGTGCGAAGTGCGGAGCGAGCGGGCTGCCGCGCGGCGGGCGATCTAAGGTCGGCCGGAGGGTTGAGGCGGCTCGTCATCGACGCCAATACGTTGGTGTCGGGATGTGTCGACCCGCACGGCGAGAGCCCGCCGTGCCTGCTCTACCGTGAACTCGCGGGGGCGCGCTTCGAGTTGATCGTCTGCCCGGAGCTGCTCGGCGAGGTCGCCGACACTCTGCGAAAGCCTTACTTCCTGGAGCGCGTCGGCGAGGGCGCCGTCGATGAAATCGTCGCGGGCATCGCCGAAGCCGGAACCGTCGTGGATGACCCGGCCGGGATCGACGCGGTTCTGCGCGACCCCGAGGACGACTACCTCGTCGCCCTGGCACGCGAGGCCGGCGCCGAGGCGATCGTCAGCGGTGACCGCGACCTGCTCGATCATGTGGGGCTGCAGCCGGCGGCGATCAGCCCCCGCGAAGCCTGCGGGCTGCTCGGGCTGCTCTACTAGCGAATCTGACAGGCGTGCTCATAGCAACAGTCCGGAGGTCCGGGGAGACCCACACGCCAGACTTACGTCGGGCTCAGGAGCACCAAGCGAAGATCGGCGTGGTGGGCGACCACCGCATCATCCCCATTTTCATCAGCCCGTGCGGGCCCGCGGCGCGGGCACGGGGACTTACGGCAAGTTACACGAACCAAAAGGAGGTCCGTCTTGGGCAAGACCTCCTTTTGGTTTTCGGATGGGATGGGGGGAGGGACAGGCGTAAACGGCGAACACGGAGCGACCGGCGATGCGGGAGGCGGTCAATGGCACGAACCCCCGGCGTTCGACTCCCCCTCCGGGGCTACCGGGGCTGTGCCCGGCTCTCCGCCACCGCTGAACGAGGCCGCGCGCGCTTAGCGCCCCCATGCGCGAGCAGGCCCCCGGTGCCCTTAGCGGACGGCGACGAACGGAACCCGAGTTCATGGCGCCGCAGTCTCAGCCTCGACCGCCGCCGTGGACTGGAAGGCGCGGGTGAACACATGCGCCTGCTCGGAAGCCGGGCGGGCGTGCAGGTAGCGGCTCGTGGTGGCGAGCGCGCTGTGGCCCATCGCGGCCTGGATCGTCACGAGATCCACGCCCGCCGCGGCGAGCAGCGAACCATAAGTGTGCCTGAGGTCATGCCAGCGCAGCGCACGCAGCCCCGTAGCGGCCTGGGCGGCCTTGTACCGGCGGCGGAGAGCCGAGGGGTCGAGAGTTCGCCCGAGTGGGTTGCAGAACACCCTCTCGTCGGCTCCCGTGAAGTCCTCGCGCCTGCTCATCCGGTCGAGCGCGGCTGCGGCTTGGTCGGGCAGCGGAAGCCGACGGACCCTGCCCCACTTCGTGGACGACTCCACGCCCGCGCTCATCGCGCGGCCGACCGTAAGAGCATGGCCGGCGAAGTCCACATCGCGCCAGCGCAGCGCGAGCAGCTCCCCGAGCCGCAGCCCGGCGTATGCGGACACCCGCACCATCTCCCCGTCCTGCTGATCCTCGGCGCGTAGAGCCTCACGCTCTTGCTCGCTGACCTCATGCGTTGACGCCTCGCGGTGTCGGCCGTCGGCGAGCGCCCGCGCGAGTGCCTCGACTTCCTCGACGCTGTAGTAGACGAGCGCGCCCCGGTGGGCTTCACGTCGCTTGTCGGCTTCGCGGGCGGGGTTCGCGGGAAGGCCGAACGTCGAGGCTTTCATGCCGTAGGCGAAGATTGCCCCGATGATCGCCCTGTGCTTGTTCACGGTGCGCGCCGATGCGGCGGTGGCGGACACGGCGGCGAGAACATCCTCCACGTCGCGCGTAGTGATCTTCGCTGCGGGCAGGTCGCCGAGGGCCTTCATAACGTGCCCGAGGGTGACGCCTTCTCCACGCTTGTACGGGATGCCCGGCTCGGCGAGCACAGAGCGGTGATTGAGGAGCGTGGCGGGCTTCGCGCCCTTCACGTCCTGGAGCCAGCTCAGATAGGCTTGCGCGACCTCGCGGAAGGTGACGCCTGCAGCGCGTCGCTCGCGGTCCGTGCGCTCCTGATCGTCTGCCTATGCGATCTGCGCGGCCACGAGTTCAGCGGCGGCGACGTGCGCGCGGCGCTCATCGAGATAGCCCTCAGCGACGCGGCCCCGGCGAGGAATCCACTCCCCGGCCACGTTCTGATCGAGCCATGCCGGGCCAAGGCGACGTTTTAGCTGCCTGCCTTGGTAGCGCCAGAAGGCTTCATAGAAAGCCTGCCCGCGCTGCTCGCGGATAAAGACCGTGGCGGTAGGCTTTGGTGCTGGCATGCCGGTCACCCCCGGTTTGCCCATGCCCTCGGCGATGACAGTCGCGCGAGGGCTTCTTTGTGGGCTGACTGAATCCTACTCTCTTTGGGTAGCAGTTGGGTAGCAAGCCGAGGCGGGGTAGCGCTCAGGGTAGCAAATCAGCCGTAACGCCTGTAGTTGAAAGGCGTTTGGCCTCGTGATACAGCGCCAATCTTAGGAGTCGCTTCTAATTAACTGTCGGCACTACGGTGTAGTTCCACTCTGGATGGAACTCGTCTCGCTCGATTTGAACGGTGGCGAACTGCTCGTCGGTGATTTTGATCTTGGTGGG
>JBEKYV010000264.1:0-5495 GCA_049510515.1 Solirubrobacteraceae bacterium
GTCCAGCTCACAACCGCCGGCCTGCTCGCGATGCCGCGCATGGACGAGGCCGCCGCCTGGATGCTCACACACACAGAGGACTTCCACCACCCACCACAGCTCGACGGCGCCACCTGGATGGCGCCTTCGGAGTAAAAAGGAGCGGGATGCCACGGAGAGTGACGGTGACCCGGAGCACGATGCCGCGGAGAGTGGTGGTGAAAGCAACCGGAGTCGTGCTGAAGAGCCCGCGGCTGCGTCGCGCGATCCTGCGGCGGGCGGCGCACAGCGCCAAAAAAGCCTGGGCAACCCCCTCAGGCACAGCGCCGGCGAACAAGAAGACGAAGCCCTCTCCCCGTCGTCGAGCCCTCCGACCGCGCCGCCCGTTCACTGTCATGAATGCGCTGGGCACCGCCGCGCATCACACCTTCGAGGTGCGTGCCGGGGTGGGGTTGGTGTTCGAGCCGTTCATCGGCAGACGCGGCGCGGTGGCACTGTGGGCCACCGCGCTGCCCGCGTGGACCGCAGCAGCCTGGCTGGGCGAAGGCGAGGCGATCGAGAAGTGGCTGGCGCTCAACAACGGTGCCGGCTTGGCGGGCGGGATCGTGCACTTCGTCGCGTGGCCGTGGGAGCTGCGCGGGGGCATCCCCCAGCTCGTCGAAGCCGAGGGGCTGACGCCCGAGCAGCTGCCCGCCTACAACAAGGTCCTGCAGCTGTGGGTGCTCGCGGGTGCGCTGGCGCTGACGCTTGAGACCCCGCGCCACGCGCGGCGCTGGGCGTTTGCGGGGCTGCTGCTCGGCGAGCCGCTGCGCCGTTCGGCGATCCACCACTTCCGCTGGGCGCACGAGCAGGCCGAGCGCGACCCCGAGCGCTGGAGCCCCGTGCTGCGCGACCAGGCACACGGACGCGCCGAGCGGGCCGCGTGAGCCCCCCCGCGCACGAGCGGCGCCTGCTGCCGGTGCTGCTGGTGCTGACCGTCACCACTGGGCTGATCGACGCGGTCAGCTACCTCGGGCTGGGGCACGTCTTCACCGCCAACATGACCGGCAACGTGGTTTTGCTCGGCTTCGGCCTCGCCCACGCAGGGGGGTTGCCGGTGCTGGCACCGCTGATCTCGCTGCTCGCCTTCCTGCTCGGCGCGGGCATCGGTGGGCGCGTCGCCGCCTCCCTGGCCGAGCGCCGCCGCCGGCACGTCAGCATCGCGCTGGCGCTCGAGGCGGGGCTGCTGGCCGGTGCGGCCGTGCTCGCCGCCAGCGTCACCGTCAAGATCGGCTCGCACGCCGCCTATGCGGTGATCGCGCTGGTGGCAATCGCGATGGGCATACGCAACGCAACTGTGCGCAAGCTCGCGATCCCCGACCTCACCACGACCGTCATGACGCTCACGCTCACCGGCCTTGTGGCCGACCCGGCGGGCGGCGCCCCGCGCAACTCCCGCCGGCGCAGCGGCGCGGTGGTGGCGCTGCTGGCCGGCGCCCTGATCGGCGCGCTGCTCGAGAAGCAGAGTCTCACGCTCCCGCTCGCCGTGGCCTCGGGCATGGCGGCCGCGACTCTGGCGGGCTTCGTGATGGCGCGGCGATAGCTCACAGCGACGGCAGGGGGGCGGCGGGGGCTCACAGCGACGGCAGCGGATGCGGCGGGGGCACCGCCGCCAGACGCACGCGCGCGTCCACGATCGTCGCGCCGCCGGGGCCCACCACCACCGGGTTGAAGTCCAGCTCGGCGACCTCGGGGTGCGCCTCCACGAGCGCGCTGAGGCGCAGCAGCACATCCTCGATCGCCGCCACGTCACAGCGCGGCGCGCCGCGGTAGCCCTCCAGCAGCGGGAAGCTGTGCAGCGAGCGCAGCATCTCCGCGGCGTCGAGGTCGGTGAGGGGCGTGATCCGCACCGCCACGTCGCGCAGCAGCTCGGCGTTGACACCGCCCGCGCCGCACGCGACCACCGGGCCGAAGCTCTCGTCGTGCACGACACCGATCAGCAGCTCGACTCCCGGACTCACCATCGGCTGCACCAGCACTCCTTCCAGCTGGTGGCCGGCCGCCGCGACCGCGTGGCGGATCTCCTGCACGCCGGCGCGCACCTGCTCGGCGCCCTCCAGACCCAGTTGCACGCCGCCGGCGTCGCTCTTGTGCAGCAGACCCTTCGCCACCGCCTTCAGCGCCACCGGGCCGCGGATCTCAGCCGCGCACGCGACCGCCTCGCGAGCGTTCGCCGCCACGCGCGTGGGCAACAGCGGCAGTCCGTAGCAGTCCAGCAGCGCCGCGAGCGCTTGCGGCTCCAGCCAGGCACCGCCGATCGCCAACGTGCGGGTGACGATCGCGGCGGCCTCCTCCGGGCGGCAGCCGTCGAGCGCGCGGTACTCGCCTTGCGGGCGCTCACGCCAGCGCGCATACCCGGCCGCGTGGGCCAGTGCGCGCGCGGCGTCCTCGGGGAAGTAGAAGCTGGGGACGCGTCGCGGGTGGTTGGCCCCGGTGGCGGACGCGGCAGACGGGCCGGAGGTCGAGGGATCGCCAGACGTGGACAGCTGGCCGGAGGCGGTGAGGTGGTTGGCCCGCCGGGTGGAAGCTCGGGCGAGCGCTCCCCCATTCAGCTGAGAAGGCGCGCCATCGCTGGTCATGAACACGGCGCACAGCGCCACCCCGCCCATGCAGCCGGCAACGCGGTGCAGCTCGCGCGCCACATCCTCCGCGGCGGTCACCAGCGGGGGCACGAAGATCGCGACGATCGCGTCGGCCGCATCCTCCTCCACAAGCAGTTCGATCGTGCGGCGGTACTCCTCCGCCGAGGCCGTCGCCACCATGTCGATTGGGTTGCCGGTGGAGGCCTCCGGCGCGAGCATGCTCGCCAGCCGCAGCCGCGTTCGGTCGGCGAGCCGCGGCACCTCGAGGCCGCCCGCCTGGCAGGCGTCCGCACAGAGGATGCCCGGGCCGCCGCCGTTGGTCACGATCGCCACGCGCCCGCCGCGCGGCACGGGCTGCGCGCACAGCAGCGAGGCCACATCGAACAGCTCGTGCATCGTGTCGGTGCGGATCACCCCCGCCTGTGCGAACAGCGCGTCCACAGTCACATCCGAGGCCGACACCAGCGCGCCGGTGTGCGAGGAGGTGGCGCGGGAACCCGCCGCCGAGCGGCCGCTCTTGACCGCCACGATCGGCTTGGAGGCGCTCACGCGGCGGGCGATGCGGGCGAAGCGGCGGGGGTTGCCGAACGACTCCAGGTACAGCAGCACCACGTCGGTGTGGGGGTCGTGCTCCCAGTAGTGCAACAGGTCGTTGCCGGAGATGTCGGCCTTGTTGCCGACCGACACGAACGAGGAGAGCCCGAGGCCGAGGCGGGAGGCCGCTTCGATGATCGCGATCCCGAGACCGCCGCTCTGGGAGAGGAAGCCGACGCGACCCGCCAAAGGGACGCCCGCCGCGAAGGTCGCATCGAGGCGCACCTCGGGCGCGGTGCTCAACACCCCCAGGCAGTTGGGGCCGACGATGCGCATCCCGCTCTCGCGGCAGATCTCCAGCAGCTCGCGCTGGCGCTCGGCGCCCTCCGCGCCCATCTCCGCGAAGCCGGCGGAGATCACCAGCAGCGCCTGCACCCCGGCGGCGGCGCAGTCGCGCGCCACACCCGCCACCTGCGCCGCCGGCACCGCCACCACGGCGAGCTCCACCGGTGCCGGCAGCGCGCTGACGGTGGGGTAGGCGCGCTTGCCCTGAACGGTGTGGGCGTTGGGGTTGACGGGGTACACCTCGCCGGTGAAGCCACCGCGCAGCAGGTTGTGCAGGATCTCCGCGCCCACCGTCCGCCGTCGGCGCGAGGCGCCGATCACCGCCACCGCGTGGGGGGCGAGGAAGGATTTGAGGGCCGCCACCGCCGCGGTTTGCTCGCGCCGCTCGAAGCGCTCCAGCGCCGGAGCCGCGAGGGAGGTTGGCAGCTCGATCTCCAGCACCTCGCCGCCCGAGCGCAGCTCCACCGGAAAGCCGCTGTCGCGGAACACCTCGATCATGCGGTGGTTGTGGGGCAGCACCTCGGCGGTGAAGATCGCGATCCCGTGCTCCTGCGCGGCCGCGGCGAGATGGGCGAGCATGATCGTCGCGATTCCCTTGCCCTGCCACTCGTCGTCGACGAGGAACGCCACTTCGGCGCGGCCGTTGGCGGCGGAGCGCTCTGCGCTCGTGCGCATATACGCCGCGTGCGCCACGATCTTGTGCTCCGGCCCCGACACGGCAACCAGCGCGTAGCGGTCGGCGTAATCCACGTCCACCGCCCACCCCGCCACCCAGTCGAGGTTGACGGCGCCGAAGAAGCGGAAGCCGATCGACTCCTGCGAGAGCCCTTTGAGGAACGCTTCGATCGCCGGGCGATCGTCGGCGGTCACCGGGCGAACGTGCAGCGTCGATCCGTCGCGCAGCGCCACGTCGGTCTCGTTCGCCTCCGGGTAGGCCGCCGTTTGGCTCACCCTCGCCATGCTCATCCGCTCGAGGCCAAGCTACATCGGTAGTAGTCCGCATCGCGAGGTCGGCACGCCACGGATGCCCGGGGCGCGCCCGCGGGATGTCGGCAGGCCGCTACGCCCGCCGGTAGTGCTCGCGCCAGATCAGCTTGTAGATTGGGATCCAGCGGGGGATGCGATTGATGACCGGGATGAAAGGGATGGAGATGAACGCCAGGCTCAAAACGCCCATGATCAGCAGCACCTGAATGTCGGCGTTGGGGGAGTTCTTCATCGGTTCGACCTGGTACCAGAGCGCATACAGCCACAGCCACGGCTGGCCGGGGTAGCTGCCGGTCTCGTTCATCAGGCCCCACTGCTCGCCGAGTAGGTGCTGTCCTTCGGCGCGTTCGTCGAGCAGCCCCCCGTCGGCCATGAACAGCAGCGGCTTGGTGTAGTCGGTCTGGAAGAACTGGCTGCTCGACACAAGACCGCCTTCGAGGCCGCCGCTCTGGGCGAGGCTCTGCAGGCTGGCCATCATCGTCGGCACCGGGCCGGCGCCGCTGGTTTTGACCGTCACCGTCCCTGTGCTCGTGTCGACCGAAACGGTGCTGGGCAGCGTCTTCTTTTCTTCCACGGCTGCTGCGTATTCTTCAAGCGGCGTGGCGTAGGCTTCCGCCCATTCCTTTTTCTGCGTCGCCGGCGCGGACTTGTATTCGGCGAGCGCGATCCGCAGAGCAGGGTCGTTGGGGATCGTTTCCAGCGGTTTGACCACGTAGTCGTCGGCGGTGTTTATCGGATGGCTGACGCCCAGCCAGCGCTGCGGGTGCAGGAACAGGAAGTGCTGCACGCTCCCCGAGCTGTGGTTGTAGGGGGGCCCATATTCGGCGGTGCCGCTCTTTTCGTCGAGCTCCATCGCAGCCGTGGTGGCGAAGTCGGCGGGCAGTTCGTGCGACCACTGAGCGATCGTGCTGGGCTTGTCGTCGGGCGAGGAGAGCAGGACGGTGAGCAGCACCGCCAGCAGGGTGACCACGCCCACGGCGATGCACAGCTCTTTGACCAGGTCGTACGGCGCGTAGCTGCCCTTCCAGG
>JBEKYV010000265.1:0-5489 GCA_049510515.1 Solirubrobacteraceae bacterium
CCTTCGCGTTCAGCTCCAGCGTGACGCCGAGGTCGAGGATGCGCTGCACCTCAGCGTCGAGCACCTCGCGCGGCAGGCGGTAGCGGGGGATCCCGAAGCGCATCATGCCCCCCGCCACCGGCCCGGCGTCACGGATCGTGACGGCGTGCCCGCGACGCGCGAGGTGGTAGGCGGCGGACAGCCCGGAGGGGCCGGCGCCGACGACGAGCACGCGCCTGCCGGTTGGCTCGGCTTCCCTCGTAAAGCCCCAGCCGCGCGCGATCGCCTCGTCGCCGAGGAAGCGCTCCACGCCGTGAACTCCGACGGCGTCGTCGAGCTGAGCACGGTTGCAGGCGGTCTCGCAGGGGTGGTAGCAGACGCGCCCCATCACGGCGGGCAGCGGGTTGTCCTTGACGAGCTCGCGCCAGGCGGTCTCATAGTCGCCGGCCTCGGCGTGGTAGAGCCACTGCTGGATGTTCTCGCCCGCGGGGCAGGCGTGGTTGCAGGGCGGCAGACGGTGCACGTAGACCGGGCGCTCATCGCGCCAGGAGCCGGTCTTGTTGGCGAGGCTTGAGCCGACGTCGAGCGTGATCGCGAAGGGCTTGTCCATCAGGCGCTCCCCTTACCCCCCTCTTGGAAGGCCAGGCCGCATGCGGCCTGGCCCGGGCCGGCGCATGCGCCGGCCCGCTGGTCGGCACATGTGCCGACCAGAACATCTTGATTTGGAGCTTGATCGGTGCCAGACAGCAACCCGAAGCGGCGGATGTTGCGCTCGGCGCCGGCCTGGATGCGCGCGATCACGTCGGTTCGCGGCTCCGGCTTGAACAGGTGCGCGAAGCGCTTCTGGGGGCGCAAGTACTCCTCGACCGGCACCTGCCGGCGGATCTTCGAGACGCCCGTGACCTCGCCGTCGCGCGCTTCGAACACCGGGAAGATGCCCGACTCCTTCGCCAGGCGCGCGATCCGGATCGTGTCCTTCGAGGCGCTCCCCCAGCCGAGCGGGCAGGGGACGAACACGTGCAGGTAGCGCGCGCCGCGGATCTCCATCGCGGTCTGGACCTTCGCCTCCAGGTCGCGCAGCTCGGCGACAGTGGCGGTGGCCACGTAGGGGATCTCGTGCGCCATCGCGATCAGCGGCGCGCTCTTGCCCTGGCCAAACACGTTGCCCGGCTCGGGGCCGACCGCCGGCGTGGTGGTAGTGCGCGCCGCGGGCGGCGTGGCGCCGGAGCGCTGCACGCCCGTGTTCATGTATGCCTCGTTGTCGTAACAGATGTAGAGCACGTCGTCGTTTCGCTCAAACATCCCCGACAGGCAGGCGAAGCCGATGTCCACGGTGCCGCCGTCGCCCCCCTGGCCGACCACGCGGATCTCCTCGCCAAGGCCCTTCGCCTTCAGCGCCGCTGCGATCCCGGTGGCCACCGCGGGTGCGTTGCCGAACAGCGAGTGCAGCCACGGCAGTCGCCACGAGGACTCCGGGTAGGGGGTCGAGAAGACCTCCAGGCAGCCGGTCGCGTTGGCGGCGATCAGCCGCCCGTTGGTGGCCCGCATCGCCGCGTCCAGCGCGTAGCGCGCGCCGAGCGCCTCGCCGCAGCCCTGGCAGGCGCGGTGCCCGCAGGTGATCGCGTTGGAGCGCTGCTCGTCGGCCTGCACCGCGCGCTGCGTGGGGTCGAGCAGGCGGTTGCCCACGGCGAAGGAGCCGGTCTGGTAGAAGCGGATCGCGGGTGCCTTCATGCGCCGGCGCTCCTCACGCGCGGCCGGCCGGGACAGAACGCAGGTCGCTCACGTCGGGCAGTCATGTCCACCTCACACCGGCCCCGCCGCGACTGGGCCCACGTCGCGCAGGATGTTCTCGGCGTGCGGGCCCGAGGCGCGCGAGGCGCCCATCCGTGCCAGCTCGCGGTTGACGACGTTCCAGTCCATGTCGAGGAACGTCAATGGCTCCAGCCGGTCGGCGGCCGCGTCGGCGAACAGGCCGTGCAGCGAGGCCTTCGTGATCGGCCGCCCGCCGAGGCCCGCGATCGCGGTGTAGCCGTGCAGCTGGATGCCGGCGAGCGCCATGCGCACGTTGGCCGAGACGATCCCGCCGATACCCACGGCGAGCGCCTTCTCGAGCACAACCACGCGCGCGGCATGACCCAGCGCGGCGCGCACCGCCGCCAGAGGGAACGGGCGGAACGAGGTGAGACCGACGACGCCGATCTTCATACCCTGCTCGCGCAGCTCGTCGACGGTGTCCTTGATCGTGCCGAGCACCGAGCCGAGCGCGAGCACGACGGTCTCGGCGTCCTCGGTGCGGTAGGTGCGCAGCAGCCCGCCGGAGTCGCGTCCGAACGCCTCGCGAAAGTCGGCGGCGATCGCCGGGATCAGCTCCAGCGCCTGCATCTGCTTGGCGTGCGCGAGGTACTTGACCTCCATGAACGCCTCCGGCCCGACCATCGCGCCGATCGTGACCGGCTCGTCGGGGTCGAGCACCTGGCGCGGTGCGAACGGCGGCAGGAACGCGTCCACCTGCTCCTGTGTTGGGACCTCCACGCGCTCCACCGCGTGGGTGAGGATGAAGCCGTCCATGCACACCATCACCGGCGTGGAGAGCTCCTCCGCCAGGCGGAACGCCTGCACGTGCAGGTCGAGCGCCTCCTGGTTGGTCTCGGCGTACAGCTGGATCCAGCCGCTGTCGCGCTGGGACATCGAGTCGGAGTGGTCGTTCCAGATGTTGATCGGCGCGCCGATCGCGCGGTTGGCGAGCGTCATCACAATCGGCAGGCCGAGTCCCGCGGCGTTGTACAGCGCCTCGGTCATGTACAGCAGCCCCTGGCTGGCGGTCGCGGTGTAGGCGCGCGCCCCGGTCGCCGAGGCGCCGATCGCGACCGACATCGCGGCGAACTCCGACTCCACGTTGACGAACTCGCACGGTGAGAGCTCGCCGTCCTTGACGAGCTGGGCGAGGTTCTCGACGATGTGCGTCTGGGGAGAGATCGGGTAAGCGCAGATCACCTCCGGGCGGCAAAGTGCCACCGCCTCGGCCACCGCGCGCGAGCCCTCAAGCTGACGCGGCACCGCTCAACTCCCCCGCCGGGCGCTCGCGGGAATGGTGGCACTCGGCTCGCAACCTACCGGATCGCGGTCCAGTTCCTTCAGCTCCTCGGCCACCCAGGCGTAGGCCGCCATCGCCGCCGCCACGTTGCCTTCGGCGACCGCCCCCTTGAAGCGTTCGCGGATCGCGCTCACCACCGAGTCGAGCGAGATCAGGCCTTGGACGTGGGCCCTAAGGCCGCTGAACGCCGCGAAGCCACCGAGCAGCGCGGCGTTGGCGACCGGCCGTCCGGTGTGTTCGCGCGCGAGGCTGCCGGCCGGCACAGTCAGCAGCCGCTCGTGGCGGAAGCCTTGCACGAACTCGCCGAGGCCAAGCTCATCGAAGCTCGTGGCGGTGTTGATCAGGATGTAGGCGTCTGGCTTGGCGCCGCCGAACACGTCCACCTGGTGCAGCAGCGTGGGGTCCTGCACGATCAGCGCGTCCGGCTCCATCACCGGCTCGCGCACGCGGATCTCGTGGTCGTCGATCCGGCAGAACGACACCACCGGTGCGCCAGTACGCTCCGAGCCAAAGCTCGGAAACGCCTGCGCGTAGCGACCTTCCTCGAACGCCGCCAGCGCGAGCAGCTCGGCCGCGGTCACCACACCCTGACCGCCGCGCCCGTGGATGCGGACCTGGAACACCGCCTACTCCCGAGAGCGCGCCGAGCGCCCGCGCCCGTTCGGTGGGTGCCCACCGCCCCGTCCCTGGGCGCGCGCGGAGTCCAGCAGCACGCGCTGCTCCGCCGCCGCGACCAGCGCCCGCGTGCGGTCCACCACGTCGACACTGACCGAGATCGCGTCGATCCCCGCGCGCACCAGCAGCTCCGCGTACTCGGGGTGCACCGAAGGCGCCTGGCCGCAGATCGAGGTACGCAGTCCCAGCTCCCGGGCGCGGGGGATCAGCTCACGTAGGTAGGACGTCACCGCCGGGTCGCGCTCGTCGAAGGTCTCCGCCAGCACCTCGTTGTCGCGGTCCGCCCCCAGCAGCAGCTGCGTGAGGTCGTTGGAGCCGATCGAGATGCCGGTTACACCCAGCGCGGCATACTCCGCCAGGTTGAACAGCACCGAGGGCACCTCCGCCATCACCCACAGCTCGAAGCCGCGGCGCTCCAGCAGACCCGCCTCTGTGATCAGCTCGCGGCAGCGGCGCAGCTCGCGCGCGGTGCGCACGAACGGCAGCATCACGTGCAGGTTGCGCAGCCCCGCGTCCCACACCCGGCCCAGTGCGGCGAGCTCCAGGCGAAAGACATCGGGCTCGCGCGTGTAGCGCAGCGCCCCGCGATAGCCGATCATCGGGTTGGACTCCTGCGCCTCGAAGCGCTCGCCCCCACGCAACCCCCGGAACTCGTTCGTGCGGAAGTCGATCGTGCGGTAGGTCACCGGCCGCGGCGCGAAGCCCGCGGCGAACGTGCTCAGGCCCTCTGACATCCGTGCGACGAACTCCTCTCCCCTGCCCTCCTCCAGCAGCGTGCGGGGATGATCGCCCGCGAGCGCCTCGAGCACCATCATCTCCGCGCGCAACAGGCCCACCCCGTCCACGGGGAGGTCCTTCACGCGCTCCACCTGCGAGGGCTCGGAGAGGTTGACGAGGATCTGCGTTCCCGTCACGGGAGCGCCGAGCGAGGCCGCTGTCGGAGTAGCGAGGGCGATAGGGCCAGCCGCGGTCGCCGAAGTGGCGAGGCCGACCCCCCACCCCCGGCCGCCGGCAGGCGGGCCCCTATCCAAATCCTCCACGCCCTCCAGCACCACCCCGCGCGTGGCATCCACTGTGACCAGCTCGCCGTCGCGCAGCACGCGCGTCGCTTCGCCCGTGCCCACGACACAGGGGATCCCCAGCTCGCGTGAGACGATCGCCGCGTGACAGGTCATGCCGCCGGAGTCGGTCACGATCGCCGCGGCGCGGCGCATCAAGGGCAGCCAGTCCGGGGAGGTCATGTGGGTGACCAGCACATCGCCGTCGCCCAGGCTCGCGGCATCGGCGAGCGAGCTCAGCACCCGCGCAGCGCCGGCGGCGCTGCCGGGCGCCCCGCCCAGACCGCGCAGCAGCACACTCTGCGCCTGGGCGCGCTCGACCCCCTTGCTGCTCGGGGCCTCGTCGTGGAGGGTGGTGATCGGGCGGCTCTGCAGCATCCACAGCGCGCCGTCGGGGTCAAACGCCCACTCGGTGTCCTGCGGCGAACCGTAGTGCTCCTCGATACGCCGGCCGAGGTCGGCCACCGCCACGACCTCCTCGTCGCTGAGCACCGGCGCCAGAGCCTCCTCCTCGGAGAGGGCGCGCTGGGCAGTGCCACCGCCGGGGGCGTACTCGATCAGGAGATCCTTGCGGTGGACCTCGCGGCGGCGGATCGCGAGCGTGGCCTTCTCCACGATGTAGCGGTCGGGGGAGACAGAGCCCGAGACGACCGCCTCGCCCAAGCCGAAGGAGCCCTCGATCA
>JBEKYV010000266.1:0-5479 GCA_049510515.1 Solirubrobacteraceae bacterium
GGAATGGACACGCCTGAGCAGATCCCACTCGCGGGCCGTCAGGCTGGCGGTCGTCTCCCGCAGATGTCGCCAACCGACAAGCGCGCGGGTCTGATCGTCCTCCCCACGAGATGGTGCGAGGTCGATGATGCGCCAGGTGAGAGCCGGCACGCTGGCCGCGAGTTCGGCTGCTGCGCCGATCAACTCGACGCGTGCCCTGGTCCAGGAGCGGGTGATTACGAGGTCGTCGATAAAGCGCGAGGGCTTCGCTCGGCGAATGCGTATGAGCTGCCCGGCGTGGTAGAGGGGATGGCTGCTGTCCTCCAGGGCCTTGCTGCTAGGGCCGTCGGGATGTTCGACCAGAACGAGGTCCAGATGCGGGTGTCGCTGGCGGGCAGCGCGAAAGTCTCCAAGGAGCTCGCGGGTTTCGTGGTCGGATAGGGATGAGAGCATCAGTCCGAGGTGGTCGATCGCGAGCAGTGCGTCGCCGTCTGCGAGTGCGAGCAGCAACTCGATGGCGTCAGCAAGGTGGTGCCCGCCTGTCTCCGGGCCGGCTTTGGAGCGAAGGTCCTCGAGATCGATGCCGCTCTGGCGCAGGGTGCGTGCGAGTCGCAGGCCGGCGGCGCTCGAGGGTGGCGCTGCCTGCGCCCACCATGCAGCCGCGTCGGGGGCGAGCTGGGCGATCGCTGTGTCGGCGATCGCCGTGGCGAGGTCGCGGCTGTCCGCGCAGCTGCGTGCGTCCACCAGTATGCGCGTGCCGTGGAGCTCGTCGATCGCGGCGGCCAGCAGTGCGCTCGTGCCGCTCCAGGGGTCGCTGGAGATGACCGTGAGGCCGAGCCGCTGGTCGAGCACGTCGAGCAACTCCTGGTACTCGGCGATGCGGCCGGTCAGCACTTCGGCGTTCCCGGCCTTCTGCGCGGTCTCAGGCATGGTTATCCTCCGCGAGATGCCGTCGCGCCTCGTCGATGGCCATCTGGACATCGAATGCTTCGACAGTGGCGCTTCCGAGCTTGCGGGCGCCCAGGGCTGCGTATCGGGCTGCTGTCATCGTCGGGTACGGGCGTCCTTCCCCGAAGGCGATCAGCTTCTCGAGCGCCTCGGGCTGCAGCTCGAGGCCCGCTTGGACGAAGCGCTCCGTGAGGCCTGCGCGCCAGATGTCAGCGGAGATTCTTGGATCGAGGATCAGCCGATCGACGAGCTTGCCGAACTGCGCCGAAGCATCGAGCATCCCGTCGAGTGCCCGCTCGTCGCTGCCGTCGACAAGCACGACGACCTTGGTGCTACCGCTGTAGAGGTCGACAAGGTCTCCGAGCAGCTGCTCACCGTCGGCGTAGTCGGCGGCGCGTTGCAGCTCGTCGAGGAAGAGGACGACCGGCCTGTCCCTCTCCTCGGCCAGCGCCAGCGGCAGGGCGAGGATCTTCCGCGTCGGCAGCGAGCCCGGTCGAGTGGCGAGCTGGCCGAGGTCGAGGGGTATCCCTTGATCGGCGAGCGTCTGCTCGATCAGGGGCAACGCCACTCGTAGGAGCCCGCGCGTGGCCGCCGAGCGCGAGATCCGGTTGCAGCGGTCCACGACGAGCTGCAGCAGATCCTTCGCGTCCGTGCGCTCGGGGACCTCGATGTCGACGACCACCGTGCCGTCCTGGCGAAGCTGATCGCACACCGCCGAGCAGACGGTCGTCTTGCCGATCCGGCGCGGCCCGGTCAACATCGTGTGGATCGCCTCGCGCGATCGGCGCACGATCTCCTCGATGTCACCCGTACGCCCGATCACCAGATCGGCGGGCACCGGGCCACCGGCGGGGAACAGGCGTCCTATGCGGTCATCCATCGTCACGCTATAAATAGTACCAGTGAGTAATGACGTTATTACCTCTGGGTACTATCTGGCTCCTTTGCGTCCTGAGCAGAACCCCGATAAAGGAGCCGAAAAATGGCGCTATCATTAGCGATCCGGCTCCTGTCGGGCTCTCTCCGATGGTAAGGAGTGGGTCCGGGGTTCGAGTTCCCGCGTCGGCTTCATTTTTCTACCGCCACGCACGACGGCCCCACAGGGCCCAGCCGCAGATCCCCTCCGCTTTGCACGCTGGAGGTCGGCGAGGCGGTTCGACTCGCTCACGGCACGGCGACGCCGACGCGGTGGCCGAGCACGCGACCGGAGGGCAGTTCGACATAGGTCTCGGAGACCTTTCGCTGGGGGTCGGAGTCGAACAGCAGATTGTCCGGATCGACGACCTGGACGTATGCGAACTGGCCTCGCAGACCGGTCACATCGATCCACTGTTCCGGGTAGGCGTATGGGTAGATGTCCGACCAGCCGACGGACGTGCCGAGCACGTCGTGGCGGATGTTGGGATCCTGGCTGCAGGCGGGGTAGACGGCTTCGCGCGGTGAGCCGCGGGAGGGATGCGTGCGCATCAGATCGCGTAGGCAGTAGTCCACCTTGGGACTTGTCCGCACGAGCCGGAGCGCCTTGTGGTGGCCGCCGATCGACCACAGCTGGAATGCGGCTGCGTGCCTGAGCTTCCAGTAGCTGAACGCCCCGACGTTGCCGTATTCGTAGCGTTCCCCGGGTACGTGCTTGAACACCAGCGAGGCAGCGGTGCGATAGAGGTGCACTCGTCCCCGGCGGTCGTAGATAGCTTGGTAGACGACCGTCGTGCGGGGCCCGCTGCGCGTCGCGCGCAACTCGAGCGGCCCGCTGCCGTGGTTGTTGATCGAGCTGCTCGCCCGCAGCAGCACTCTCCCCGGCATGGTCGTGCGGTCGAGGTGCAGTTCAAATGGCGCCGACATGATCAACGCCGGGCAGTGCAGGTGCAGCGCCACATCCAGGCAAGGATTCGATTCGCCACGCGGCTGCGGCGACGGCGTGGCTGGGGCGGGCGTGGTCGGCGTGATGGTGGGGGTGGTCGAGGTTGACACGGGCGTGGTCGTGTTCGGCGCGATAGCCGCCGTCGGGCCCCCCGGAACACCCGGCCCCGCGCCTCCTTGTGCGAGCAACGCGGCCGGCGCACCAAGCAAGGCCGCGATCACGCAAGCGCCAACCACGACACCGCGCTGGAGGCGTCCGGGCATGGCTGGCCTGCGCGGTCGCGCGGATGACACAGCGGAGCACCATACTTCAGCTGGTGAACGCGGCGTTACCGATGAGAAGTATCTAATTCGGCGATTCTGGTGCAACTACTTCACCGACTTCCCGATGACCACAGTGATCCAAATGAGCGCGATATTTGGTCTCATTTGGTTTGGGTCCCAAACAAAGCTCTTTGACCCGGTCGCCGCCGGCCTGCCGTCGTTCTCACGGCCGCCGGCGTGTGCGGTGGTTCTCTTTTTCAGGCCCTAACCAAACGAGAATAGGACTTGATCTCATTTGGTAGCGCTCTTGAGAACGATGTTCTTCTTGCGGCTCTTGAGAACGATGTCTTCTTGCATCTATGCAACGGCTATTTTCTCTTCCCTTTGGTGGCCTTTTGCCAATGGACGGTCGCCGTGCTGATCGTCGTCCCGCCGGAGCTGACAGTCTCGATCGCCGTGAGCTTGCCGTACTTCTTCAGCAGCGCGTTTCCGTTCGCGTTGAGCGTGAGCACGAGCGTCTTGGAGGCGCCCGCCGTGAGCGTTACGCTGCCGGTGGCGACCACCACCCGCTTCTTCTTCGCCGTCGATTTCCTCTTGCCCTTGCGCGCGCTGACGGCGGTGATCCTGCCACCCTTCAGATGCTCGATGACGGTGGCCTGAACGCTCACGACCTGACACGCGGCCCCGCCGGCCGGGCAGGAGAGCGTCACGGTCGGCTTGCCCTGCTTGTGGGAGACCGAGCCGACTTGAACGAATCGCGGCTTTGGCTTCGGTGTCGAGCCACCGCCAGGGGCACCACCGGCCGGCGTGCCGTAGACGGCACCGACAAATGCGGGTTCCGAGGCCTTGTGCGAGTAGTCGGCGGTGAAGCCGTTGCCGACCGCCGCGAAGGCGCCTTCGAACTTGCCGCCGTCGAGTGCGAAGAGGTCGAACTCCTGCCCCGCGGATGGCACAAAGCCTCCAACCAGCACCGGCTTGAGGGTGCCGCCGGCTGTGAAGATGCCCGGTCCATTGCAGCACGGGCCGGTCAGCTGGACCGCGCCGAAGCCCGAGGCGCTGGCGATCTGCGGCGAGAACGTCCCACCGGCCGTGTTGACGAACGAGGCAGCCTCCTCGAGTTGCACGAGGGCGCCGGGCGCGACGGTCACGAGCCCTTCATTGGTGGTAACTGCGCCGTTGTTGCCCTGGAAGATCCCGCCGTTGACTTCGAGCGTGCCGGAGGGGCCGTTGGTCAGGCTCTCGTCGAGCTGGGTAATCCTCGAGGCAGTTTCAGTTTCATCGTCGATCACGCCGTTGTTGTGAATCGAGCCTGATTCGACGTTTACGCTGCCACCGGTTTCGCCGCTGCCGGTGGGGTTGAGCACGAGCGTCCCGTCGTTGACCAGTTCTTTGCCGCCGGTGCTGAGCGTCGTGCTGTTGTAGATCTCGCCGCCAAAGTCGCCGGGCTCACCGCGCACCGTGACCGTCTGACCCGAGGGAATTACGCCCGTGAGCGTCACCGTCCCGTAGTTGAAAAGGAACGCCCCGGTGCCGGCGGCATCCTCGAGCGAGGCGCTCCGCTTTTCGGGACTCTGCAGTTCCACCGGGTTACCCGACACCGAGCCGGCCAGCTGCGTCCATTCGGCACCGCTGCCCACGATCGAACCGTCATTGATGACCGCCGCCTCGTTGATGAACCCCGCTTTACCGGAGAAGCTCGGTTCCATATTCGCAGCAGCGCCCGCGGCAACTGTGAACGTTCCTTCGTTGGTGACCGACCACGGGTAAGCGCCTTCGCCTTCCTTGAGGAAGAGGAGCGTTCCCGACGCATCGAGGAGGCTGGCGCCCGGCTCGATCTGCAGATTGGAGACCCTGATGCGGTTGTCCATGTGCGGGTCGCTGCTCGCTGTTTCGATCTGGCCCGCCTCGGTGACGGTGTAGGCCTGCACGACCCCTCCGCCGCCCGTCGGTTTCGCGTTGCCGCCGCCGGTTGCTTCCAGGATCAGCTTCGTGTTCGCGGCGAACGACATGGTTTCGGCTACCAGCGTCGTTTCGTTGTAGGCGTTGCCCTGGTAGCTCTGGCTTGCGCCGACCACGTCGAGGGTCGGGGCGCTCGAGGCCCCGCCGACGGTCAGCGTCTTCGCCACCGCATCGGTCGTTATGGTCACCGTGTAGGGGCCGGGTGCGGTGATGCAGGCGCTTTGGGAACTGCTTGGGGCGCCGCCGGACGGGATCCAGTGGCTAGCTTCTTCCCACTTCCCGCTTCCGCCCGTCCATTCCTTGTTGCATGCAGCCTGGGCGCTCACCGCCGATGCCGCCAGGCAGCCTAATAGTGCTTTGGCGGGTTGTCATTCGCGTTGGGGTGGGCGGGGGAGGGGTAGGTCGGCAAGGTCGATCGTCTGCTGGCAGGTGGAGCAGCGGCCGGTCCAGCATTTGAAGATCGGCTGGA
>JBEKYV010000267.1:0-5466 GCA_049510515.1 Solirubrobacteraceae bacterium
GCCGCCGCGCCGTCGAGGTTCATCCGCTCCGTCTGCAGATTCTCCAGCGCCGATTGGCGCAGCACCGGATCGGGGATCGCTCCCGCTCTGCCACGCCACTGGCCGACTTCCCGGCAGACGCGCGGAAAGACTCTCAACCAGTAGCGCTGTGCCGCTCCCGCGAACTCCCCAGCCAGCCCCGTCGCTGTTGCTCTGCCTCCAGCCACCAGTACAGCTTGGCGCGTCGGGAAGACGACATCCCGCAACATTTGTCCATCCGCGCCTCCCTGCCCCGGCCGCCGAGGGGAAACGAACCTTTGGGGCCGGTCAAACCAGTTGAGAAGTTTCCTACTCCTGCAGGCCCACGTCCGCCGGCACTCTCGCTGCGCGCGGGCAGGGGCTACTTGGCAGGTTTCTCTACTCCGGGGAGCCCATTTCGCCGGCACCCCCGACCACTTGACGAGCTTCTCTACTCCTGCAGGCCCACGTCCGCCGGCACCCTCGCCGCGCGCAAACCGGGTATGGCAATGACCGCGAGAGCCATCGCCGCCACCAGTAGGAAAGTCTCCAAAATCTGCGTACCCGCCAACGAGAAGGGCGCCGGGAAGCCGGTGGTGAGCTGCAGCCAGCGGCTGGCCAGCGCGTGCCCGTACACCCCCAGCACGGCGCCATCGAGGCCACCGATGCTCAACAGGATCAGACTCTCAAGCAGCAGCGCGCGCCACAGCTGGCGGTAGTCGAAGCCCTGAATCCGCAACGACGCCAGCCGCGCGCGCCGCTGCCAGATCGCCGCGCCCAGCGCCGAGGCGACCGAGAGCGCGGCGGCGATCAAAAGCAGCGTCGCGATCGCGCCGAGGTTCTGCAGGCCCTGACGCGCGTTCTGATCGTACTGGTGTTCCCGTTCGGCCAGTGTCTGCACACCCAGCCCCGGGTGGCCGCGCAGCGCCCGCACGACTTCGCGCCTGCCCCGTGCGGGGGACACGCCGGGCCGCAGGCTGATCTCGAGCGCCGACGGGTCAACTGTCTGCCAGGCGCGACTGTAGTCGCTCGTGTTGAGAATCACCGAGCCCGACGGCCACCCGAGGTTGGTGGTGATCGCGGCCACGCCAAAGCGGGCACTGCCCGAAGGTGTGGGCAGAGTGAAGAAGCTGCCCACCCGCAGCCCGCGACTGGAGGCGAATCCTTCGGAGATCGCGGCCCAGCCGCCATGGCGCAAGAGCGCGGTGGCGTGCGCGAGGTTGCCGTGCAGCATCTGACTGGAGGGAATCATCGTGGGGTCGTTGGCGGGCCTGGCGATGATCCACATGCGTCGATCGCCGACATCCAGAAACGCGCCCTGGTAGTCGCGCACCGAGGCGACGCCGGGCGCCTTCAGGATCGCCGCCGGCGCGCCGGCCGCGGGAAAGGAGTTGGTGGTGAGATCGTTGCCGCCACTCGTAACCCAAATGTCGGCGGTGGCGAGATATTGCCCGAAGGCATTGTCAAGACCGTGCAACAGATCCTGCCTGGCACCTCCGATCGCGACGCTGCCGTAGACCGCCAGCGCCGCTACCCCGGCGAGCGCGATCGAGCGCGAAGCCGTCGAGCGCAGCTCGGTCACCGCGATCACCAGCATGCTTCCGTGGATCCGTTCGCCCACCTGTGAGAGCACCCGGACGGCCGCAGCGAAGATCGCGGGGATCAGGGCGACCGCCGCCAGTGCCAACGCCATCCCGCCGATCACCGTCAGCTGCGGAGCCACCAGCACGAGCACGGTCACGATCGCGATCAGAGCAAGTCCGGCGACCCCCAGCCACAACACGACGGGCCTCCCAATGCCCACCTCCCCGCGCCCTTCTCGAAACACGGCGTCGGTGGGCCGCTGCGAGCGCAGATCAAACAACGGCGGCAAAGCCGCCAGCAGCGTCGCGACCACGCCCGCGCCAAGCGCCAGCAGAACCGTGCCCAGGTGGACGATCTGGTGGGCGCTGATCGGAAACGCCACCGCGAGGTACACGGGCACTTTGTGGAACAGGGTGCGCGACAGCTCCTCGCCGAGGGCGACCCCCACCAGTGACGCGATCAACCCGAGCAGCAGCGCCTGAAAGCTCAGGATCAACAGCATCTGGGCGGAGTCGAAGCCCTGCATGCGCATGTCGGCGATGAACCGCCGGCGCTCGGGGACCGTGAGCAGCATCGCGTTGACAGCCAGCAGGAAGCCCACCATCGCGCCGATCGCGGCGAACAGCGTGGTCGACTGGTTGGTCGGCTTCGATGCGGTGGCGAGCAGGCGCAGTTCGTTGTCGGCCGACTCGACGTTCAGACGTCCGCCGGCGAGGCGTCGAAGCTCCCCGGCGACCAGCGGTTCGTCACCGGGCAGCGGCCGCACCAGCACTTCGGTCACCCGTTCGGGCCTACCTGTGAGCTCCTGTGCGAGCGGCAGCAGGGTGATTGCCACCGTGCCGTACCTGGCCACCCCGGCGGGCCCGCCGGAGAGCACGGCGCGTACCGAGGTCGGGTGCGACTCGCCGGTCGCCAGCAGCGCCAACGGGTCGCCCCGGCGGACGCCGATCGCGCTCGCCACCTCGGCCGGCAGTCCCAAGCCGCGCGTGAGCTGCAGCATTTCGGGGCTGGCTTCCCCGCTGCCCAGCACGCCCAGTTTGACGATATTGGGATCCACGCCGACCAGCTGCACCGACTCCCGGCCGCGGGGGCCGGCAACGATCGCGTCCTCGCGCAGGAGCGCGGCCGCAACCCCCACGCCGGGCAATTCGCGGACGGAGTCGGCGAGCTTCTGTTCGAAGCCGTCACTGGAGCGCGCCACCAGTTGCAGACGGGCCGAACCAACCAACCCATGTAGAAGGTTCCCCGCCGAGCCCATCAAGCTGCCGTTGGCCACCAGCACCCCGAACACCAGCGCCACGCCCACGGCAATCCCGCCGCCGGCCAGCAGCTCCTGCGCGGTGTGGCGACGCAGGCGCCAGGCGTAGAAGCGAAACAGCATGCTCGGGCGCAACCCGAGGATCGTTAGATTCAGCTTGGGGCGACTCATCTTGTCCGGCGCGGGCGGAGGCGTACCTTCACGCGAGGCTCATCGCCAGCTCCGCGTCGAGGCCCTCGGTGAGGTGGCCGTCGCGCAGCGTGTGCACCCGATCCGCAAACGCCCGCGCCTGGGGGTCGTGGGTGACGAGCAGGCCGGGGATGGCGCGCTCGCGGCAGAGGTCGCGCAGCAGCGTCAGCACCTCTCGCCCACGCTTTGAGTCGAGGCTGCCGGTGGGCTCGTCGGCGAGCAGCAGGTGGGGCTCACCGGCGAGCGCACGCGCGATCGCCACCCGTTGACGCTCGCCCATCGAGAGCCGGTCGGGCGTGTGCGCGGCGCGGTCGCGCAACCCCACACGCTCCAACCACGGACGCGTCACGCGGCGGGCGTCGCGCAGCGTCCAGCCATCTCCGAGCAGCTTCAGCGCGGCGTTGTCGAGCGCCGTGGCGCCCGCCATCAGGTGGAAGGATTGAAACACGAAGCCAACCTCGCGGCGGCGAAAGCGCGCGCCCTCGCTGGCCGCCAGGCTGCTCACCTCGCGCGGGCCAAACCACACGCTTCCGCTGTCGGGCACGAGCAGGCCGGCGGTGAGCAGCAGCAGCGTAGTCTTGCCCGATCCGCTGGGCCCGTACAACGCCACCAGCTCACCGGGGGCGACCGTCAGCGAGACGCCGTCCACCGCGCGCACGATCTCCGCGTCGCTGCGGTAGTGCTTGACGAGCTCGCGCAGCTCCAGCCCCGCGCCCCCACTCACGACCCTGAGCGCTCCAGCCCGCCGGGCTGCCGCGGCAGGTGCCGGGGCGGAAACGGCACCACCTTCGCCGGCTCGCCGCCAACCCGCACCAGCTCGCCGCCGCCCAGCGACATCAAGATGTCCGTTCCCCGGGCTACCTCGGTGTCCTCGGAGGCAACGAGCAGCGCCGCATCGTGCTCGCGCGCACCGTCGCGCAGCAGCTCATACAGCGCTTTGCGCCCTTCCAGGCTCGGCACCAACGCGGGCTCGTCGACCAGCAGCAGACGCGGCCGGCGCACCAGCGCGCGGGCCAGCAGCACCCGCAGGCGCTCACCGATCGCCAGCGGGGCGGCGAGGTCGTCGGCGCAGTCGGAGGCGCCCGCCCACGACAGCGTCTTGCGCGCCCTGCTGCGCGCTTCGCGCATCGTGGCCCCGTCGCTCACCAGCGGCAGCGCCACGAGATCGACGACCCGCTCGCCCTTGGCGGGATGCCAGTCTTCGCTGACGAGCAGCCCGATCTGGTCGCGCAGCAGCCGCTGGCGCAGCAGCGTCCCCATCCGCGCCAGGTTGTGACCCTGAAAGTCGATCTGGCCCTCGTCCGGGGTCTCGATGCCCGCCACCAGCCGCAGCAGCGTGGACTTGCCGGTGCGGCGCGAGCCGAGGATCGCGATGTGCTCGCCGCGGTGGACCTCGAAGGAGACCCGCTCCAGCACCTCGATCCGGCGGCACCCATCGGGGTAGCCCTTGCTGACCTGCTCGAAGCGCAGCAGCGGCGCGGCGCCGGCGCTGCTACTCGGCGCGCGGCGCATGCTCCTCGATCCGCCGGCGCGTGCGTTTAGCCCACTCAACCTCGGCTCGCAGCTGTGAGTCGGAGGCGTCACGCACGATGTCCATCACCAACCCCATCCACGAGCGCACCGGCAGCGGTGGCCCCGAGCTCTGGCGCAGCAGCTCCAGGCACTCGCGCTCATACTGGAGCAGCGCCTGGCGCAGCTGCGGCGCGTCCTGTTCGCGCGCGGCCGCCACCTTCGCCTGGATTTCCACACGGGTGGGCTCTCGCGGGGCGAGCGTTTCCAGCCACATCCGCAGCGCGTCGGGGGCCAGCCGAGTAGCGCTGTAGACGGTGCGCTGCAGCCGTGGGTTATCGGGATCGATTTCAACCGCACCCGAGATCAGGCTGGCCCGCTCGAGCTGGTCGAGCATCCGGTAGAGGCGCTTGGGGTCAATCGCCCACGACGGGCCGAGGCGAGCGCGCAGACGAGCACCGAGGTCGTAGCCGTGGCCGGGGCGCTCCAGCACCAGCCCGAGGATCGCGCCCTTCAGCGGCGATGAGCCCCGCATCCAAGTTCGGTCGCCGGGAGCGCCCGAACCATTGGCGGGCACATCATTGACAGCTCTCAATCTCCCTGCTGGCATCTCGTCTCCCGGTCGTCCCTCCGACCACCGCTCCGCTTGCCTTTTGCACGTTACACCAAACCGCTCCCAAGTGCAGCGAACTTAAGAACCTTTCAAATAGAATGATGCCTACGTTGCAGCGCGCGGAGATGTTGCCAGTCCGGATTTCAGGAGGCATCGGCCGGCGCCATATCCACCTGACCCACGCCCACCCGCTCCAGCAGCGTCGCCGCCGCGCTCGCGGGATCGAGCCGCCGCCGCACAACCTCCTCGAGCAGCCGCTGAAACTCGGGGTCCTCCTGCAGCTCCTCCTCCAGGCGCCGGCGCATGCGTGCGGCGG
>JBEKYV010000268.1:0-5465 GCA_049510515.1 Solirubrobacteraceae bacterium
GGGTCGCGCTTCTCGAAGAACGCGGTCACGCCCTCGACGATGTCCTCCGTGGAGAGCGCCAACGTCAGCTGCGCGCGCAGGTAGTCGAGCGCATCGTCGAGCGGCATGTCCATCTGGCGGCGTATCGCCTCCTTGCCGAGGCGCATGATCAGCGGCGACTTCGCGGCGAGCTTGGCGGCCCACTCGGCGACCGCCGCGTCGAACTCGTCCGCCGGCACGACCCGGTTGACGATCCCCGCCGCCAGCGCCTCCTGCGCCGACCAGCGCTCGCCGAGCAGCAACAGCTCGGAGGCGCGCTTGCGCGGCACGTTGCGGTAGATCAGCGCCATGATCATGAAGGGGAAGGCCCCCACGTTGATCTCCGGCGTGCCGAACGTGGCAGCCTCGGAGGCGACGATCAGATCGCACGCCAGCGCGATCCCAAGCGCCCCGGCGAGCACGTGCCCGCGCGCCGCGCAGATCACGGGCTTGGGGAACGAGCAGATCAGCTTGAACAGCCCGACAAACTGCTCGCTGGCGAAGTGCTTGTACACAAGCGGCACGTCGCCGGCGAACCCGCCCAGGTTGGCGCCGGAGGAGAAGACCTTCTCGTGCGATGAGGCCAGCACCACGCAGCGCGCCTCGGCATCGTCCCGGGCATGTTCGAACGCGGCGATCAGCCCGCCCAGCAGCTCGGCCGAGAGCGCGTTGCGGGTGGCGGGCTCGTTCAGCGTGATCGTGGCGACGCCGTCGGCAAGGTCGTAGAGGACGGGTGCGGGCGGGACCTCGGAGGCCGCCTCCCGGGCGGACTGGGACTGGTCGGCGGCGTCGGGCTGCTCGGACACGACCGGCATCGTAACCGGCCGGCGTGGCGCCTGCACACTGGGTTGGCTACTCAGCCAGGCCGCTGGGATCGGCTATCGGGCGCTATTCCCACTCGATCCGCTCGGCCAACTGCTCGGCGCCGAGGTCGATCAGCCCACTTCGCTCGATCGGCTCGTAGCGATCGCCGCGCAGCGCAAGCCATTGCACCTCGTGCTTCTTGGGATCGACGATCAGGACCTCTTCGACATCGTGGGCGGCGTAGAAAGGGAGCTTGGCCCAGCTCTCGTCCTTGGGGGAGACAATCTCCACGACGAGCGCCGCGGTGGGGTAGTACAGCTGATCGGGTCCAGGGCGAAGGATGCCGCTGTCGGGCACGCGGTAGTTGCCTTTGGTCCCGAGATTGAAGTCCGCCAGGGGCAGCAGCCCCGCGGTCCGGGAGGGACCATCGAGCAGCGCAGTGATCTGCTGCAGTACGCGACCGTGGCGACCGTGCGGGGTGGGGTTCACATGCAGCACCCCGTCCCACATCTCGTCGGCGCGATCGAGATCGAGCCGTTTCCGGCGATACAGCAGCTCATCGATCTCCACCGGGAGCGGATCGAGAATCAGCGTCGGCATGGCGCGATTTTACCGTCTGCGCGTCAGCGCTGCGGTGACGTGCGAAGCTCATTGTCTGCACGCTACTCACGGCTTGGGACGGCACGCTCGGCCCCTTCCCGACCCGCTTTCCTTTTCCTGGCTGAAGCGCTAGTTTCTGCGAGCACAAGCGATCACGACGAACCGCGCCGCGTCCCGCGCGACCCACCAGACAAGGAGCCCCACCGATGGCCGCCACCGCCGAGCCCGTATTGAAGCCGGACTTCGCAGCCAAGCGCAAGCACTTCCTGTTCACCGACGAGCACGAGCAGCTACGCGAGTCGATCAGGAACTTCGCGATCAAAGAGCTGGCGCCGCATGCGGAGGAATGGGAGGAGACGACGTTCCCCGACTCTGTCTTCGCGCGCATGGGCGAGCTGGGCTTCCTCGGCCTCGACAAGCCAGAGGAGTGGGGCGGGCAGGGCGGGGACTACTACAGCGCGCTGGTGCTGGCGGAGGAGATCGGCCACGCCAACTCCGGCGGCCTCGCGATGGGGGTGGCGGTGCAGACCGACATGGCGATGCCCCCGATCCTCGCGTTCGGCACCGACGAGCAGAAGCGTGAATGGGCACAGCCGGCGATCGAAGGGCAGAAGATCCTCTGCCTCGGCATCACCGAGCCCGACGCCGGCAGCGACGTCAAAGGGATCAAGACGCGTGCCGTCAAAGACGGCGACGAATACGTGATCAACGGCTCCAAGACGTACATCACCAACGGCCACCGCGCGCACGTGATCGTGCTGGTGACCAAGACCGACGCCGACGCCGGGTATGACGGCTTCACGCTGTTCCTCGTGCCGATGGATTCGCCCGGGGTGATCCGCGAGAAGAAGCTGAAGAAGATGGGGATGCACGCCTCCGACACGGCGCTGCTGGCCTTCCAGGACGTGCGCGTGCCCGAGTCTGCCGTGCTCGGCCAGATTGGCAGGGGCTTCTACCACATCATGTGGGAGCTCCAGGGCGAGCGTTTGATCGGCGCCGCGGGCAGCGTGGCGGGCGCGCAGCGCTGCTTCGAGCGGACGCTGGAGTACGCCAAAGAGCGCACCGCCTTCGGCCGCGCGATCGGCAACTTCCAGGTGATCCGCCACAAGTTCGCAGAGATGGCGACCAAGATCGAGACGGCCCGTCAGATGGTGTACATGACCGCGTGGCGCCAGCAGAACGGCGACTACCCGGTGCGCGAGATCTCGATGGCGAAGCTGTACGCCTCGCGGATCGCCTGCGAGGTGGCAGACGAGTGCCTGCAGATCCACGGCGGCGCCGGCTACATGCGCGAGTACGGGATCGAGCGGGCGTGGCGCGACCTGCGCCTCAACCGCATCGGCGCGGGCACCGACGAGATCATGCTCGAGGTTATTGGACGTTCGTACGGGCTATGATCGTCGTCCCCACCGGGGCGGTCGGGCGGGAATAAGCGAGCGCTCGTACGGGCTCTGATGGTGTTGCTGTGGCCCTTGCCACATGTGGCAAGGGCGGGAGCCGCACATGTGCGGCTCCCCCGGACGGCGCATGCGCCGTCCGGCCAGGTGGTGCATGCACCACCTGGAACTACATCCACATTTCTTATAACGGGTATCCCTGATGTGCGTCGGTATCCGGCTTGGGTAGCTGATGGCCGTCAGGCGCAGACATCGTCCCTGATGACGTCCTTCTGCGCCACTACCCTTACCGCATGAGCAGCCTCGCCACTCGACCAACCGGACCAGGGCTCACGGAGACGCGCGAATTGATCCGGTGCGTTGAGCAGGACGCCCGCGTCGACGCAGTCGCCGTCTTCGGTTCCGTCGCGCGCCGTGAGGCTGGCCCTAGAAGCGACATCGATGTCCTAGTCGTGCATGATGACACCATGCCGGATGATCTCGATGATTCGCTGCCGACAACTGTGACCATGACCTTCTACACACCCACGCGGCTCGCGGCGCTCCCTACACGTAGTCCACTCTTCGCGATACATCTGGCATCAGAAGCCATTACTTTTCGTGACCAGACCGGCGTCGTGGCGCGAGTACTGCGGAACATAAAGCCACTCGATCGGCAAGTCGTCACTCGGCTCGGGGCATCGACGTTGCGTCGTTTTCATGACCTCATGGATCAGCCGCGCGGATTGGACCTGAACCCTCACGCAGCCGCCGCTGAGTTGTACGCACTTGGCAAGCAGGGCGCGATGCTCCTCTGTGCGGGCCGTGGCTACAACGAGTTCAACCGTCATCGTGCCCTAAGCCATGCCTATGCTCATGCGTCTCTCTCGGCCACAGACCGCAAACGTGTTGACGATCTTGAGCAGCATTGGCACGCAGCACGGAGCCCCGATAGCCAGTCAAAGGACCCTGACAATGTCGAGGCCGCTGCAGCCGCGGTTTATCGATTGCTAACTGCATTGACAGGATGACTGCGCGCGAGGTCGTGGCGGAATACCTGCCGCGAGTCAGGGCTTTTATTACGGAGATCGAAGCCACTGACGACAGCGAGCGGGCCACCCACTTGCGACGCGTTTCGATGCTCATTCGGTTCTTGAGCGTGTTCTACGAAGTCTTCTTGCCTGAAAGCTTCAATATACGTATCCGAGGGTTCTCTTACAAGGACAAGCGTAAGGTGTCGCGACAACTAGTGAGGGTCGAAATGGGAGCAACCCCCGACGACGGGCTAAGTGAGACCAACGAACTCGCAGCCCTATTCGAGGAACTCAGCGACCTGTTCCACGGCTCGATGGACTTTGGCTACTCCGAAGAAGACGAGGATTACGTGTCATTCCACCGTGACGCGTTCCCAAGCTGGCTCGACACAGTGGAGCGATGGTTGCGGGCGACTGGTGACGAGAATGATCGCACACTCGCCAACGACGTTGACGCAGTTTGGAAACGTTACTCGAATGTCATCGAAACCAGCTACTGACGCAGCGGACGCCCTCGGCGCAGATGCAATGGAGTTCGTTCGCCTCGTGGAGGTCGATCTCGAGCGCCACGAGGCGGCGATCAATGAGCATCAGCGTACGGCACTGGCGATCCGCGGCCTATATCTGACTGCGGGCGCCGCATTGGTGGCTGTCAGCTACACCAGCTTCGTGGCGCTCCCTGATTACTTCGCGGTCGCCCTGACAGTCGTCGTCCTTTGGGCGGACTACTACTACTCCCGGCTGTACACGGGTGTGGAACAGCGGATTCCAGTACTCGAATCCTTGTCGGCCAACTATCGCCGCCTGCTTGCGCGCTCGATCCGATCGCCGGACAGCCTGGACAACTTTCGCGGTGATTTGAGAGCGTACTCCGCGCGACCAGTCGCTCCCGATGCCCGGCCGCGGCTGTGGCCGATCAGATCCATAGGACGGCTGAAGGTCTTTCTTTCGTTGTACATCGCCTTGGCGTTTTTTGCTGCCGTGAGCGCTCTCTATATAGAAACCAACGAGAAGCCGGGCACAATCGTTCAACCCGGTCCCACGACAATCGTGGTGAACGGACCGTGGGGTCGAACCTTTCATCGCCACCAGATGCGATGACCACACCTATGCTCTATCCCGCCCCTGACCCAGCTCGATTGCCCCAAACGCCATCATGACCCCGCCCGACCCGCCCTTCACCGACGAGCACGAGGAGCTGCGCGAGTCGATCCGGCGCTTTGTCGAGCGCGAGTTGGCGCCCCATGCGCAGGAGTGGGAGCGGGCGGAATGGTTTCCCGACGAGGTCTTTCCGAAGCTCGCCGCGCACGGCTTCCTCGGGCTCAAGTACCCGGAGGAGTACGGCGGCCAGGGCGGGGATTACCTGCACGATGCGATCCTGATCGAGGAGCTCACGCGCACCGGCTCGGGCGGCACCGCGGCGGGGATCGGGGCGCACGTCAACATCGCCACGCCCCCGATCTGGAAGTTCGGCGGCGAGGAGCAGAAGCAGCGCTACCTCGCTCCCGCGATCCGGGGGGAGAAGATCGGGGCGCTCGCGATCACCGAGCCCGGCGCCGGCTCTGACGTGGCCGCGCTGCGCACGCTCGCCACCCCGGTGGACGGCGGGTGGTTGGTCAACGGCGAGAAGACC
>JBEKYV010000269.1:0-9937 GCA_049510515.1 Solirubrobacteraceae bacterium
GCCGATCTTCAAATGCTGGACCGGCCGCTGCTCCACCTGCCAGCAGACGATCGACCTTGCCGACCTACCCCTCCCCCGCCCACCCCAACGCGAATGACAACCCGCCAAAGCACTACTAGGCTTGCCGACGAATGCCCCTACTCCACTCGTTCCAGCCGCATGGGGTGCCCCCGCACGCGGCGCTCCTGCAGCGCCTCCACCACGCGGTCGGCCTCCGCGGCCGGCACCGACAGGAACGAGAAGCGGTCGAGCACCAGCACGTCGCGCACCGCCTCGCCGTCGAGGCCCGTCGCCGAGGTGACCGCGCCGACGATGTCCGCCACTCTCACCCCGCCCGCGCGACCGCCGGCCAGCAGCAGCTTCACCTGCGGCTCGCTGCCGTCGCGGGTGATGTGCGGCTTGGAGTGGCGGCGCGGGCGCTCCTTCACCGGCGTGGGCGGGGCCTTCGCGTCCGGCTCCCACGGGGCGATCGAGGTGCCGATGTGCTTCTCGATCGCCTCCAGCTCCCGCTTCTGACGCGTCTCCACGAAGGTGATCGCCCGGCCGGAGCGGCCCACTCTGCCAGTGCGCCCGATGCGGTGCACGTAGGTGTCGGGCGAGGTCGGCACGTCGTAGTTGATCACGTGCGTCACCGTCGAGATGTCAAGGCCCCGCGCCGCCACGTCGGTCGCCACGAGGATCGGCACCCGGCCGCCCTTGAACGCCAGCATCACGCCGTCGCGCGAGCCCTGCGTCATGTCGCCGTGCAGCGCCCTGACGTTCATGCCGCGGTCGCGCAGCGTTCTGAACAGCTGGTCGCAGCGCACCTTCGTGCGCACGAACACGATCGCCTGGTCGGGCTTCTCGGCCTTCAGCACCTCCACCAACTTTTCCGGCTTCTGCTTGGAGTCCACCGGGAGCTGGAACTGCGCGACGGTGTCGATCGTCAGCGTGGCTGCCTCCACCTTCACCAGCACCGGGTCGTACAGGTAGCCGTCGGCCAGTTTGCGGATCGGCGGCGGCATCGTCGCGCTGAACAGCGCCGTCTGGCGGCCGCTCGGGGTCATCGAGAGGATCCGCTCCACGTCCTCGAGGAAGCCGAGGTCGAGCATCTCGTCGGCCTCGTCCAGCACCACGAAACGGCAGTCGTGCAGCACCAGCGAGCGGCGGCTGATCAGGTCCAGCACCCGCCCCACCGTCCCCACCACGACGTGTCCGCCGGAGCGCAGCTGCGCCTGCTGGGTGCGGATCGGCGCGCCGCCGAACACTGCCACCACGTCGACGCCCGCGTGGGCGCCGTATGCGCGCAGCGCCTGCGTCACCTGGATGCACAGCTCGCGCGTGGGGGTCATCACCAGCGCCTGCACCTCGCTGAGCTCCGGGTCGATGTACTCCATGATTGGCAGCCCAAACGCCGCCGTCTTGCCCGTTCCGGTCTGCGCTTGGCCGATCACATCGCGGCCTTCCAGCAGCGAGGGGATCGCCTGCTCCTGGATCGGGCTGGGCGCCTCGTAGCCGACCGCGCGCAACGCGGCGAGGGTGCGCTCGGTGAGCCCGAGGTCGGCGAATGACTTGGCCATGACGCTCGGGAGCTTACGGGTTGCGAACTCTCAGGCGCTGAGATCGAGCAGCAGCTTGCCTGTGGTGCGTCGCTCGCGCAGGTCGATATGCGCCCGTGCGGCCTGCTCCAGGTGGTAAGTGTTCCCGACAACGACCTCCAACCGGGGATGGGCGATGGGTGCCACGCGGGCGAAGAGGTCGGCGAGCGCCTGCTCGAACATGCCGGGGCGCTCCAGGCAGTGGAAGATGTAGAAGCCCACCACGGCGCGCGAGTGGCGCAACAGCGATCCGCTCCGCACCTCGTTGGGCTGCTGTGAGGCGATCCCGCACACCACGATCCGCCCGAACGGCGCCAGCGCCTTGTAGGAGGCATCGAACACCTCGCCGCCGGACATGTCGAAGACGACGTCCACGTCGCTGCCGCCGTTGGCCTCGACCAGGCGCTCCGTCAGGCCCTCTGGGGTGGGATCGATCGCCGCGTCGGCGCCCAGTCGCAGCGCCAGCTCGCGCTTATCCTCGCTCGACGCGGTCGCGATCACGCGGCCGGCGCCGAGCGGGTGGCCCAGCTGCACCGCCAGCGAGCCCACGCCGCCCGCGGCCGCGTGCACCACCACCGTCTCGCCGCTCCCCTCTCGCGTTTCATCTTTTTTCTCGCCCCCACCACTTCCCGGCTCGTCCTTGCTCTTTTTCTCGCCCCTACCAGTTCCGATAGCCAACTCCCCCACGTGCCCCGCCGTGCGGTACAGGTGCCACGCGGTCGTCCCTTGGATGATCAGCGCCAGCGCCGTCCCGTCGTCGACGCCCTCTGGGATCGCGAACACGTGCGCGGCGGGCGCCACCGCGTACTCGGCGTAGCCGCCGCTGCCGGTGAGCGCCACCACGCGCTCGCCCGTGTCCTCGCGCACGCCTGCCACCTCGCCGCCCGGCACCAGCGGCAGGGTGGCCTTGCGCACGTAGGAGTTGGTGCGCGTGTGCGTGTCCGCGAAGTTCACGCCCGCCTTGGTTACGCGGATCAACACCTCTCCCGCCGCGGGCTGGGGATCGGGCAGCTCGACGAGCTTCAACACCTCCGGCCCGCCGAACTCGCTCATCTGAATCGCGCGCATCCGCGGGAGGCTATAGGGTCCGCTTCGATGCCAATCACCGTGGTCGGATCGATTGCCTACGACAGTGTCTCCACGCCGTTCGGCGAGCGCCAGCGGATGCTCGGCGGCGCCGCCGTGCACTTCGCGCTCGCCGCCTCCTTCTTCCAGGAGGTGCGCGTGGTGGGGCCGGTCGGGGACGACTTCGGCGAGACCGAGCTCGACGTGCTGCGCAATCGCGGCGTGGACATCTCCGACGTCGAGCGCATCCCCGGGGGCAAGACCTTCTTCTGGCGTGGCAAGTACGGCTGGGATCTCAACTCGCGCGAGACGCTCGACACGCAGCTGGGCGTGTTCGAGGGCTTCCAGCCGAAGCTCTCGGAGAGCTCGCGCTCCAGCGATGTGCTGTTCCTCGCCAACATCCAGCCCGACCTGCAGCGCGAGGTGCGCGCGCAGATGCCTCACGCGCGGTTCGTCGCGCTCGACTCGATGAACCTCTGGATCGAAGCGGCGCGCGAGTCGCTGATGAAGGCGATCGCGGAGTGCGACTGCCTGATCCTCAACGACTCCGAGCTGCGCCAGCTCACCGACAAAGCGTCGTTGTACGCGGCCGCGCGCGAGGTGCTCTCGTGGGCCTCGTCTCCTCCCGACTCCTCCTCCGGCGCCGGTTCCTCTGAGGCCGACGGCGACCGAGAGACGCCGGCGCGGCGCGGGCCGCGGGTGATCGTCGCCAAGCAGGGCGAGTACGGCGCCGCGCTGGTAACCGCCGACGGCTTCTTCTCGCTGCCGGCCTTTCCGCTTGAGTCGGTCGTCGACCCGACCGGGGCGGGCGACACGTTCGCGGGGGGCTTCGTCGGCTACATCGCCGCCCACGCCGACGAGGAGATCACCGACGAGCTGCTGCGCCAGGCGATGGCGCACGGCACCGCGCTCGCCTCGTTCAACGTCGAAGAGTTCGGCACCCATCGGATCGAGAGCCTCGCGGGGGCCGAGATCGTCGCGCGTGTGCGCCAGCTGCGGGAGTTCACGCAGTTCTCGGCCGCGCCGGTGCCGCTGGGGGAGTGACCCCTCATCCCGTCGGTGTGAAGTATTAACTTTTCGGCCCCCTACCACTTCATTTTGTAAAGGGTTTGCGTGCCGATCGGATGAACATTGCCACGCCCCTCGCGCGTGGATCCTGCGAGAATCCCGCGCCGTGACGCTAGCCCCTCCCTGCTCCGTGCTCTCGGACGGCACGATCGTTCGCCTCGTCGAGGAGGGCCGCATCGGAATCGACCCGTGGGACGCGACACTCGTGCAGCCGGCCAGCGTGGACCTGCGTCTGGGCGACTCTTTCAGGGTCTTCCACAACCACAAGATCACCGCGATCGACCTGCGCGACCCGCCGCGCGGGCTCACCGAGCAGGTCGGACCCCCAGAGGGCGAGCCATTCGTGATCCACCCCGGGGAGTTCTGCCTCGGTCGCACGCTGGAGCACGTGGAGCTGCCTGACGACATCGTGGCCCGTATAGAGGGCAAGTCGAGCCTCGGTCGCCTGGGGCTGATCGTGCACGCCACCGCCGGCTTCTGCGACCCCGGCTGGAAGGGCACGCTGACGCTCGAGCTCAACAACCTCACGCGCGTGCCGATCAAGCTCTACCCCGGCCTGCCGATCGCGCAGCTCTCCTTCATGACCCTCGACGCGCCTGCGCTGCGGCCATACGGGCACAAGGATCTTGGCAGCCACTACCAGGGGCAGGTCGAGGCCACCGAGAGTCGCTACGGTGGAAGCAAGAGCGGCCCACAGGAGGAACGATGAGCACCGAGACAAGCGCGCAGACACCGGCCCACAACGGCGCTGCGGCCGTCGACACACTGTCGGTCACCGACAACCGCACCGGGCGCACCTACGAGCTGCCGGTCGCCGACGGCACCGTCCGCGCGATGGACCTTCGGCAGATCAAGACCGGCGAGCAGGACTTCGGGCTGATGGCGTACGACCCGGCGTACACGAACACGGCCTCCTGCCGCAGCTCGATCACCTACATCGACGGCGACGCCGGCATCCTGCAGCATCGCGGCATCCCGATCGAGCAGCTGTGCGAGCACTCCAGCTACCTCGAGGTCGCCTATCTGCTGATCAACGGCCGGCTCCCCACGCAGGCTGAGCTGACGGGGTGGGTGGACGAGATCACGATCCACACGTTCGTGCACGAGAACGTCAAGGACTTCATGCAGGGCTTCCGCTACGACGCCAACCCGATGGGCATGCTCGTCGCCTCCGTGGGCGCGCTCTCGACGTTCTACCCGGACGCCAACAGGATCCACGATGAGCGCGTCCGCGCGATCCAGATCATCCGGCTGCTGGCGAAGATGCCGACGCTCGCCGCGTTCGCCTTCCGCCACAACATGGGCCAGCCTTACGTGTACCCCGACAACGACCTCAACTACGCGGGCAACTTCCTCGGGATGATGTACAAAATGACCGAGCTCAAATACGAGCCCGATCCCCGCCTGGAGCGGGCGCTGGACGTGCTGTTCATCCTGCACGCCGACCACGAACAGAACGCCTCCACCAGCGCCGTGCGTTCCGTCGGCTCTACCCAAGTCGACCCCTACACGGCAGTCGCCGCCGGCGTGGCCGCGCTGTACGGGCCGCTGCACGGCGGCGCCAACGAGCAGGCCCTGCGGATGCTGGCGAGGATCGAGAAGGTCGAGAACATCCCCGACTTCCTCGAGGGCGTGAAGGCCGGCAACGAGCGCCTGATGGGCTTCGGTCACCGCGTGTACAAGAACTACGACCCCCGCGCGCGGATCATCCGCCAGCACCTCGACGCGGTGTTCGAGGGCGCTCGACGACGACTACTTCACCTCGCGCAAGCTCTACCCCAACGTGGACTTCTACTCCGGCCTGATCTACGAGGCGCTGGGCCTGCCGGTGGCGATGTTCCCGGTGATGTTCGCGATCGGGCGCACCTCCGGCTGGATCGCCCAGTGGAAGGAGATGGTCGGCGACTCCGAGCAGAAGATCGCCCGCCCCCGCCAGATCTACACCGGCGAGCGCGACGTCGACTACGTGCCGATCGCACAGCGGGGTTGAGCTGGCCGCTCCAGCTGCCGCCCGTTCCTTTCAGAACTCGCGGACCTTTGTAAGGGTCGCTCGACAACCTTTCAAAGCTAGGGCGTTTGATTGGAGGTTGCTTGGTAACCTCCCAAAATTTGGTTGTTTGATTGGAGGTTGTTTGATAACCTCCAATTCAAGGTGGGTCCATGTCGAAGGTTATAAAGCGCCGTTGGCAGAGCGACATCAGCGGCTATGGGCTGCCACGCAAAGACACGCGCTCATGCGATTACGAGGCCTACCTCCCCGACCCCCTGCTCGGTAGGCAATTCGCTTTCGACGGCGACGTCGCGGCGGACATCGCCGACGCGGAAGCCGCGATATCCCGGATGAACGCCGAGGCGACGGCGCTCATGGATACGGAGGCGCTTGCCCGCATCCTGCTTCGCGCGGAGTCGGTGGCCTCGTCTCGCATCGAGGGTCTCGAGGTGGGAGCCAGGCGCCTGCTGCGAGCCGAGGCCGAGCGCTCGCTGCGCCAGTCGTCCTCCGACGTCACCGCAACAGAGGTGCTCGGCAACATCGACGCCATGGTCTACGGCGTCGAGCGCGCCGGGGTGGGTGCAGAGATCACAGTGGAGCTACTGCTCGAGATCCACCGTCGCCTGCTGCAGGGCACGCATCTCGATCCCTACGCGGGGCAGGTGCGCGAGACCCAAAACTGGATCGGCGGCAGCGACTACAACCCCTGCGCGGCCGCGTACGTTCCCCCGCCCCCCGAGCACGTCTCGGGGCTCCTCGACGACCTGTGCGCCTTCTGCAACACCGACGAGCTCCCCGCCGTCGCCCAGGCCGCGATCGCGCACGCCCAGTTCGAGACCATCCATCCGTTCGTGGACGGAAACGGCAGGGCGGGACGCGCCCTGATCCATCTCGTCCTGCGCCGCCGGGGGCTGGCACCGCGCGTGCTCGCCCCCGTCTCGCTCGTGCTTGCCACCCGGGCTCGCACCTATATAGACGGACTCACCCAATACCGCTACATCGGCTCGTCGACATCGCGCAAGGCAGTCCAGGGAGTGAACACATGGGTTGCCCGTTTTGCCGGCGCTTGCACCCGCTGCGCGTCGGACGCCACCACGTTCCAAGCCCGTGCCGAGCAGTTGGAGGCCGAGTGGCGCGAGCGACTGGGCCGGGTCCGTGCAAACTCGGCGACCGACGTGCTGCTGCACAGCCTGCCCGGGGCGCCGATCCTCACGGTGCATAGCGCCGAAGCGCTGATCGACCGCACCTTCAAGCCAACGCACACTGCGATTGGGCGACTGGTCGAGGCGGGCATCCTGCGACCCATCACCATCACCAGGCGCAATCGAGCCTACGAGGCGCCCGAGATAATCGAGGCATTCACCGCTCTGGAGCGCCAGCTTGCAAGCCCTGCAGGCGACACCCGTGCCGCGCGGCCGGTTCGCCCGGTGCCTTACAGACCCATGTAGAACGACGCATCGGCCCCTACAGCACCAGCGTCGCCCCATTGCGCCGAAGCCACTCGCGATCCTCGCGCCAGCGCGGCCAGCGGCGCTCGACGAGCGCCCAGAACCGCGGCGAGTGATCGAGGACCTCAAGGTGGCAGACCTCGTGCCAGACGACGTAGTCGAGCACGCCCTCGGGCGCCATCATCAGGCGCCAGTTGAAGCTCATCCGCCCCTTCGCCGAGCAGGATGCCCAGCGCGAGCGCTGCGCGCGGATCGACAGGCCGCTGTAGGGGGTGCCCGCCAGCGCGCTCGCGCGATCCAGCCGCTGCGCGATCTCCACCCGCGCGGCGCGGCGGTAGAAGCGCTCGAGCGCCGGCCGCGGGTCTCCGTCGGGCACGAGCAGCCGCCCCCCGCGGCGGTGCACCCGCGTGCGCCCCGGCTGCGCCACCAGCGCCAGCGGCTCGCCCAAGTAGGGCACCGTGGCGCCGCGCTCTGCGATCCGCGCGAGCGTCTGGTGGGCCTCGCGCAAACGCCGCTCGATCCACGGGCGCAGCTCCTGCACCGCCGCGGCGGCCGCTCGCTCGGAGGCACGCGCCGGCAGCACCACCTCGACGCCCGTGTGGGCGTGCACGTTGACGCGCACCCGGCGCGCGCGGGTGGAGCGGCGGATCGTGTAGGGGATCTCAGCGGTCATTTGCGCTCCCACGGCCGCGCCAGCTTCAAGGCACTGAGAATCGCACGCGTGGCGGGGGAGCGATTGAGCGTGATGAAGTGGATGCCGGGCACACCCTCGCGCAGCAGCTCCGCGCACTGCAGCGTGGCGTAGGCGACGCCGAAGTCGAGCACCGCCTCGGGGTCATCGCCGCGGGCGTGCAGCTCGCGGCGCAGGCCGTCGGGGATGGAGGCGCCGCAGAGCTTGGCCATGCGCTCGACCTGTCCCACCTGCGTGATGGGCATCACGCCGGGGATGATCGGCACGTTCACGCCCGCCGCGCGTGCGCGCTCGACGAAGTCGAAGTAGAGCGCGTTGTCGAAGAACAGCTGCGTGATCAGGAACTGCACGCCCGCGGCCACCTTCTCCGCGAGGTGTTCCAGGTCCTCCTCGGGGCTGACCGCGTGAATGTGCGTCTCGGGGAAGCAGGCGCCGCCGATCGCAAATGGGTAGTCGGCAGCGATCAGTTCCACGAGTTCGCGTGAGTACTCCAAACCGCCCTCCGTTTTGCGCCACTGCTCCTGTCCGGCGGGCGGGTCGCCGCGCAGCGCCAGCACGTTGTCGATGCCGGCCTGCTGCATCTCGCCGAGGGTGACGTGCAGCTCGGGCACGGTGGCGCCCACGCAGGTGAAGTGCGCCATCGCCTCCAGCCCGTACTGCTCGCGGATGCGCTTGACGATCTCGATCGTTTTGCCCCTGGTGGAGCCGCCGGCGCCGTAGGTGACCGACACGAACGACGGGTCGAGGCCACGCAGCTCGGCGAGCGCCGTGCGCAGGTTTTCCTCCCCCGCCTCCGTCTTCGGCGGGAAGAACTCGAAGGAAAAGCTGGGGCCGTCGTTTTGAAGCAGCTGGTCGATGCGCATCGCCGCTCAGTTTGCCACCCACGTCTCCGGCTCCCCCTCGATCCGCCGCGCGCGACCGGTGACCTCGAGGTGGGTAAGGAAGGCGAGCGTCTCGGTGAGCAGCCACGGCGCGGTGTTGGGCGAGAACGGCACCTCGTACAGCACCTCCGGCACCACTTCGAACGCCGTGCGCGGACGCTCGGAGATCACCTCCAGCACGCGCTCGGTGCGCTCGCGCACCAGCTCGCGGTTGCCTTCGATGTGGGCGTGCACGTCGGCGAACGTGCGCCCGTGCCCGGGCAGGCAGAGGCGCGCGCCCAGCCGCTCCACGACATCCAGCGACCTGGAGAATTCGCCCACGGGGTCGGGCGAGTAGCCGTAGTCGAAGAACAGCGAGATGCGTCCCAAAAGATGATCGCCGGAGATCAACAGACGCCGCTCGGGCTGGAACAGGCAGACGTGCGAGGGGGCGTGGCCGGGCGTCTCGTGCACCGTCCACGGCCCGAGGTCGGTGGCGATCGTGACCCCCGGCAGCAGCGCGCGGTGGGGCTCGATCACCGCCGCGATCCCCGAGTCGTGCTCGCCGCGCTCGGCCGCATAGCGGCGCAGCGGCTCCTCGGGCACCCCGCTCTGGCGCGCCACCTCCAGGCGCCGTTCGATCGCCGTGTCGATGTCCCGCGCCCACTGCAGCATGTGCTGGTAGTTGGGGTGCATCCACAGCTCGCAGCCGGTGCGCTCGACGATTGTGGCGGCCTGCCCGTAGTGGTCGGAGTGGGCGTGCGTGCACACCAGCAGCCGGATGTCCTCCACGCGCAGCCCGCACATCGCCAGAGCCCCTTCGAGGTTGGCGAACGACCCCTGTTCGTGCATCCCCGTGTCGAACAGCACCACCCCATCCCCCGCCGCCACCGCCCACGCGTTGCCGTGGGGAACGCCCGGCCAGGGCAGCGGCAGGCGCAGGCGGAAGACGCCCGGCATGATCCGTTCGCCACGGCCCAGCTCGCGACGCGAGGCGCCATGCCCGGAGGCAGAGCCGGGCGCGTGCTCGGCGGGGATGCGATCGCTCGTCGTCTCGGCCACCGCCATGGAGCCTATTGGGATCGGCTCGCATCGACCTCTCTCCTCGCCTGGCTACCCATCCATGCTGCCCACGAGCCCACTCTCCATCCGCGATTCAAACTGCCTAGACTGAGTCTTTGCCGTTGGATCGCCCAAGGAGCATTCGCCAGGAGGAGCCGAGCATGGCCGAGGAGACC
>JBEKYV010000027.1:0-15916 GCA_049510515.1 Solirubrobacteraceae bacterium
GTCGGAGTAGCTCTCGGTGCGCGCCATCTCGGCGCCGCCGAGACGCCCGGCGACCTGCACCTTGACGCCCTTGGCGCCGGAGCGCATCGCGCTGGTGAGCGCGCGCTTCATCGCGCGGCGGAAGGCCACGCGGTTCTGCAACTGCTCGGCGATCGACTGCGCCACCAGCTTGGCGTCGAGCTCGGGGCGCTTGATCTCGAGGATGTTGACCTTGATCTGCTTCTGGGTCATGCGGTGCAGGTCACGCCGCAGCGCGTCCACTTCGGTGCCCGACTTGCCGATCACGATGCCGGGGCGGGCGGTGTGGATGTTGACCTCCAGTTCGCCCGCGTCCTTGCGAATCGTGATGTCCGAGAGGCCCGCGTGGGCAAGACGGTCGGTGATGTGCCGGCGCACGCGAATGTCCTCCGCGAGGTACTCCGCGAAGTGGCGCTCGTTAAACCAGTTGGACTTCCAGTCGTGGATGTAGCCCACGCGCATTGCCTCTGGATGAACCTTCTGTCCCATCTTCTCTCGTCTCTATCTCAATCTGGTGTCGTCGGGCGGTCTGGGAATTCTTCTTGGTGTGCTTGTCTCTTCGTCCCTACGACCGCGGGGTGAGCGTGATCGTGAGATGACTGGTGCGCTTGCGGATCGGCGTCGCCCTACCCATGGCGCGCGGCCGAAAGCGCTTGATCGTGGGTCCCTCGTCGGCGTAGGCCTCGCGGACGACCAGGTCGTCCTCGAGCAGCTCGTGGTTGTTCTCCGCGTTTGCCACCGCCGACTCGAGCAGCTTGCTCCAGTCGCGTGCCACGTCGCGAGGCGTGAAGGCGAGGATAGCGCGTGCCTCCGGCACAGACTTCCCACGAATGTGCCCGCACACCATGCGGGCCTTGCGTGCGGAGGTGCGCACGTAGCGTGCCCGCGCCAGCACCACCTGCCGGCGCTCGGCCGGTTTGCGTTTGGTTGCAACCGCCGGCTTGGGCTCCGGGGCGGCCTCCTTCGCCGGGGTCTCCTCGGCGATCGGCCCATCCACGGCCGCGGCTTTTTTGTCGCGCTTCACTTTGGCGGGCTTCTCTGCCTCGGGCTCGGCCTCGGCGGTCGGCTCCCCAGCGTCCGCGCTCGACTCCCCCGCCTCGGCGGTCGGCGGCTGCTCGCCCTCTGCGGGCTTCTCAGCTCTGGCCGCCGGTTTTTTCTCAGCTTTGGCCGCTGGTTTGTCTGCAGCCGCCTTTTTGGCAGCAGGTTTTTTGGCGGCCGGCTCCACCGGGGTGTCGCCCGACGTCTCGTTCTCTTTCTCGTCGTCCTCGGCGCTCATCTCATCGGACCTTCCCGGACCCCGCGTGCCCGCGGAAGTGGCGGGTGGGGGCAAACTCTCCCAGCTTGTGACCAACCATCGACTCCGAGACGAACACGGGGACGTGCTTCTTGCCGTCGTGCACCGCGATCGTGTGGCCGACCATGTCGGGGAAGATCGTGGAGGTGCGCGACCAGGTGCGGATCATCTGTTTGCGGTTCTCGGCGTTGAGCGCTTCGATGCGCTTCATCAGCCGCTCTTCCACCCACGGCCCCTTCTTGCTGGAGCGACTCATCGCTGCTTGCCCTTTCCTCGACGCCGCCCGCGCACGATGTAGCGGTTGGAGGTCTTGTTCTTCTTGCGGGTGCGATACCCCAGTGTCGGCACACCCCACGGGGTGACGGGATGGCGGCCGGCAGTAGTCGAGCCCTCGCCGCCGCCGTGCGGGTGGTCGACCGGGTTCATCGCCACGCCGCGAGTCTGGGGGCGCACGCCCATGTGGCGCTTGCGACCGGCCTTGCCCACCTTGATGTTCTGGTGGTCGGAGTTGCCGATCGTGCCCACCGTGGCGCGGCACTCGGCCCTCACCAGGCGCATCTCCCCGGAGGGCAACCGCAGCGTGGCCATCTCGCCGTCCTTAGCCATCAGCTGCACGCCGGCTCCGGCGGAGCGCGCCATCTGCCCGCCCCTCCCGGGGTGGAGCTCGACGTTGTGCACGACCGTGCCGACCGGCATGCGCGCCAGCGGGAGGCAGTTGCCCACGGCGATGTCGGCCTCCTCGCCGGAGCTGACGGTCATGCCGACGGTCAGCCGCTGGGGCGCGAGGATGTAGCGCTTCTCGCCATCGAGGTAGTGCAGCAGCGCGATGTAGGAGGAGCGGTTGGGGTCGTACTCGATCGCGGCAACCTTGGCGGGTACGCCGTCCTTGCGCCGCTTGAAGTCGATCCGGCGGTACAGCCGCTTGGCGCCGCCGCCACGGTGGCGGGCGGTCTTGCGCCCGTGGGCGTTGCGCCCGCCGCTCTTCTTCAGACCCTCAACCAGCGTCTTCTCGGGCTCACTCTTGGTGATCTCCGCGAAGTCGGCGTAGGAGGTGAAGCGGCGGCCGGGGGAAGTTGGCTTTGGTTTGCGAATCGGCATCGTGTCTCGGTTGCTCTCTCTCTAGACGCTTTCGGCTTACCTACACGCCCTCGAGCGACTGGAAGACGGGGATCGTCTCGCCCTCGCGCACCTGCACGATCGCCTTCTTCCAGGTGCGGGTGCGCCCGCTGATCGCGCCGCGGCGCTTGGGCTTGGACTTGACGCTCTGGGTGCGCACGTTGACGACGTGCACGTTGAACAGCGATTCCACCGCCTGGCGGATCAGCGTCTTGTGCGCGTCGGGGTGCACGCGGAAGGTGTAGCGGCCAAACGCGGAGAGCGCGTAGCTCTTCTCGGAGATGACCGGTCGGATGATGACTTGGTAGTGCTCCATCACGCCTCACCCTTTCCGGCGCCAGCGCGCGCGGTGAGCGCATCGAGCGCGGCCCGCGAAAGCACCAGCGAGGCAGCCCCGACGAGGTCGGTGACGCCCACAGCCTCGTGCGTCAATACCGCCACGCGCGCGAGGTTGCGGAACGACAGCGCAGCGTCTGACTCCTCGGGCGCGAGCGCCACGAGTGTGGGACGGGGCTGATTCCAGTCATCGAGCAGATCCATCGCCTGGCTGGTTTTGGGCGCGGTGAAGACCGTTGCATCGAGAACCGCGAGCGACCCGCGCGAGGCGTGTAGCGAGAGCGCGCTGCGCAGTGCGGCACGCTGCTCCTTGCGGTTGACCTTGAAGGTATAGGAGCGCGGATGGGGACCGAACACGATGCCACCTCCGGTCCAGATCGGCGAGCGGCTGGAGCCGGCGCGGGCGCGCCCGGTGCCCTTCTGACGCCATGGCTTGGCCGAGCCGCCGGAGACCATTGCGCGGGTCTTGGTGGCGGCGGTGCCGCGGCGGCGGGCGGCCTGCTCGGCGCGCACGCTCTGGTGCACGAGCGGCATGTGGAAGCTGGCGGAGAAGGCGGCGCCATCCAACCCGACGGTCTTGCTGGCGGCGTCTCCCAACACGGGAGCTTTGAGCGCGGCGTCAGCCATCGGCACGCACCTCCGTCGCATGGCCGTCGGTGATCGCGGCGGGATGGAGCACGGCGCAACTCACGATCTCAGCCATCGGCACGCACCTCCACAACCCCGCCGCGCGGGCCGGGCACCGAGCCGCGCACCATCAACAGGTTCTGGGCGGCGTCCACGGCGATGACCTCGAGGCCGGGCTGGGTGGCGCGGCGGTTGCCCATCTGGCCGGGCCCGCGGATGCCCTTCATCACGCGCGCGGGCGTGGCGGAGGCGCCGATCGAGCCGGGAGCGCGGACATTGTGCGAGCCGTGGGACTTGGGGCCGCTCTTGAAGCCGTGGCGGCGGATCGTGCCCTGAAAGCCCTTGCCCTTGGAGACCCCGGCGATCTTCACGCGGGCGCCAACCTCGAAGGCGGCGACGGTGACACTCTCTCCCAGTTTCAGCTCGCCGGCCTCATCGCGAAACTCCACCAGGTGGCGCATGGGCGGGGCATCGGCCTTCTTGAGGTGTCCCAGCTCGGCTTTGGTCAGGTGCTTCTCGCGGGCGGCGCCGAACGCCAACTGCACCGCGTCATACCCGTCGCGCTCGGCGCTGCGCACGGCGGTGACGGGGCACGGCCCGGCCTCCAGCACGGTCACACGCGCCACCGAGCCGTCCTCCCTGAACAGCTGAGTCATTCCGAGCTTCTTGGCGAGGATCGCGGGCATATTGAGGTGGAGTGGATGGTGGGTGTCGGTCGTGGGGGAGGAGCGAGACGGGATGGCCCACTCACGTGGCGAGGCGGATCTCGATGTCGACGCCGGCGGGCAGATGGTCGAGGCGCTGCAGCGAGTCAACCGTCTTGGGGGTCGGCTGGTGGATGTCGATCAGGCGCTTGTGCGTGCGGATCTCGAAGTGCTCGCGCGAGTCCTTGTCCTTGAAGGGGGAGCGGATCACGCAGTACACGTTCTTCTCCGTGGGCAGCGGCACTGGCCCGGAGACGGTGGCACCGGTGCGTGTGGCGGTCTCGACGATCTCCTTTGCGGCCGACTCGATCGCACGAGTGTCGTAGGCCTTCAGTCGAATGCGGATCTTGTTCTGGGCGGCTGGTGCCATGGGAAAAGTCAGTCTTCTCTATCTGGGGGAGGAGTTATTTGGGGGAGGAGTTATTGTCGGGATTGCCCAGCGGGGCGCGCGAACGTTCTTCGCCGCGCCGCGCTTGGCGGAGCTGCATCGTCGTATCTGTCTGGCAATAAAAAAAGCGCCCCCGGATTGTCCCGGGAGCGCCTTTGGGTGCTACTCGATGATCTCGCTGACCACGCCCGAGCCCACCGTGCGACCGCCCTCTCGGATCGCGAAGCGCAGGCCCTGGTCCATGGCGATCGGCTGGATCAGCTCGATCTCCATCTGGACGTTGTCTCCGGGCATCACCATCTCCACGCCCTCGGGCAGCTTGGCCACGCCGGTGACGTCGGTAGTACGGAAGTAGAACTGCGGCCGGTACCCGGAGAAGAACGGAGTGTGGCGCCCACCCTCCTCCTTCTTGAGCACGTAGACCTCTGACTTGAACTTGGTGTGGGGGGTGATCGAGCCGGGTTTGCACAGCACCTGCCCACGCTCGATCTCCTCGCGCTTGGTACCTCGCAGCAGGCAGCCGACGTTGTCGCCCGCGCGACCCTCGTCGAGGATCTTGCGGAACATCTCGACGCCCGTCACCACCGTGGAGGTGGAGTCGTGGACGCCCACGATTTCGACGGTGTCGCCGGTTTTGACGATCCCCTGCTCGATGCGCCCGGTCGCCACGGTGCCGCGGCCGGTGATCGAGAAGACGTCCTCGACCGGCATCAGGAAGGGCTTGTCGAGCTCGCGCACCGGCACGGGGATGTAGTCATCGAGCGCCGCCGCGAGATCGAGGATCTTCTGCTTGTATGCCTCGTCGCCTTCCAGCGCCTTCAGCGCCGAGCCGATCACGAACGGGATGTCGTCCCCGGGGAAGTCGTATTCGGAGAGCAGCTCGCGCACCTCGACCTCAACCAGTTCGAGCAGCTCCTCGTCGTCAACCATGTCGGCCTTGTTGAGGAACACCACGATGTAGGGGACGCCCACCTGGCGGGCCAGCAGGATGTGCTCGCGCGTCTGGGGCATCGGGCCGTCAGCGGCGCTCACCACCAGGATCGCGCCATCCATCTGCGCGGCGCCGGTGATCATGTTCTTGACGTAATCGGCATGACCGGGGCAGTCCACATGCGCGTAGTGGCGGTTGTCGGTCTGGTACTCCACGTGTGAGGTGGCGATCGTGATCCCGCGTTCCTTCTCCTCAGGAGCGTTGTCGATCTCCGCGAAGGTGCGGGCTTCCGCTCCTCCGTGCTCGGCCAGCACAGTCGTTATGGCAGCGGTCAGCGTCGTCTTGCCATGATCGATGTGACCGATGGTGCCGACGTTGACGTGCGGCTTGTCGCGCTCGAACTTCTCCTTCGCCACTTTGCTCTGCTCCTCTGGAATCGACTTGTGTTGTCCGCCTCATGGGACGAACCCGAGAAATCTATCTGATTAAGCTGGAACAGGCTCTCCCGTGCGCTGTTCGATGATCTTCTCCGCGATGTTGGGGGGTACCTCCTCGTAGCCCTCGAACTGCATCGTGTAGGTGGCGCGCCCCTGCGTGTTGGAGCGCAGGTCGGTCGCATACCCAAACATCTCTGAGAGCGGCACGAGCGCGTGGATCGCATGCGCGTTTCCCTGCTGCTCGGAGCCGTGCAGATGTCCGCGCCGGCGCGAGAGGTCGCCCATCACATCGCCCATGAACTCCTCGGGGGTGACGACCTCCACCGCAAAGATCGGCTCCAGCAGCACCGGCTTGGCGCGCCGGGCGGCCTCCTTGAAGGCGAGCGAGCCGGCGACCTTGTAGGCAATCTCCGAGGAGTCCACCTCGTGGTACTTGCCGTCCACGAGCGTGACGCGCACGTCCACCATCGGGTAGCCCGCCTTGACGCCGTTCTCCAGCGCCTCCTCGACGCCCTTCTCGACGGCGGAAATGAACTCCGAGGGGATCGCACCACCCTTGATCTTGTTGACGAAGTCGAAGCCCTCGCCGGGTGCAGGCTCGATGTTGATGTAGACCACGCCGTACTGGCCCGAGCCACCGGTCTGGCGGACGAACTTGCCTTCGACCTTCTCGGCGGTGCCGCGCACCGTCTCGCGGTAGGAGACCTGGGGGCGTCCGACGTTGGCCTCGACGCCGAACTCGCGCTTCATGCGGTCCACCAGCACTTCGAGGTGCAGCTCGCCCATCCCGGAGATCTCGATCTGACCGGTCTCTTCGTTGGTGCGCACCTGGAAGGTGGGATCCTCCTCGGCGAGGCGCCCCAGCGCGATCGACATCTTCTCCTGGTCGACCTTCGTCTTGGGCTCCACCGCGACCTTGATGACGGGCTCGGGGAACACGATCGTCTCCAGGCGCACAGGAGCATCGGGGGCCGCGAGCGTGTCGCCGGTCATAACCTGCTTGATCCCCACTGCGGCGGCGATGTCGCCGGAGTAGACCTCGGGGACCTCCTCGCGGTCGTTGGCGTGCATCATCAGGATCCGCCCGATGCGCTCGGTGCGACCGCTGTTGACGTTGAGCACGCGCGAGCCGGCTTCCACGCGCCCGGAGTAGACACGGAAGTAGGTGAGCTTGCCGACGAAGGGGTCGGCCATGATCTTGAAGGCGAGCGCGGTGAAGGGTTCTGAGTCATCGGGCTTGCGCTCGACCTCGCGCTCGCCCTCCTCGCCCTTGACAAGTTCGGTGCCGGTCATTGGGGGCACGTCCAGCGGCGAGGGCAGGTAGTCGATCACCGCGTCGAGCAAAGGCTGCACGCCCTTGTTCTTGAAGGAGGAGCCGCACAGCACCGGTGTCAGCTTGGTCGAGAGCGTCGCCTTGCGGATCGCCCGCTTGAGCTGCTCTTCGGAGATCTCCTTCTCCTCGAGGATCAGCTCCACGAGGTCGTCGTCGTAATGAGACACCTCCTCCAGCAGGTGATCACGCGCAGCGGCGGCCGCGTCGGCGAGCGCGGCGGGAATCTCGAGGATGTCCTGCTCCTTGCCGAGCTCGTCCTTGTAGACGATCGCCTTCATCGCCACGAGATCCACCACGCCCTCGAAGTCGCCCTCGGCACCGATCGGCAGCTGGATCGGGACGGGGTGGGCGGCGAGCCGGTCGATCATCGTCTGCACGCCGCGCTCGAAGTCGGCGCCGATGCGATCCATCTTGTTGATGTAGGCGATCCGCGGGACGTGGTACTTGTCGGCCTGGCGCCACACGGTCTCCGACTGGGGCTCCACGCCGGCGACGGAGTCGAACAGCGCGATCGCCCCATCGAGCACGCGCAGCGAGCGCTCGACCTCGACGGTGAAGTCGACGTGCCCAGGGGTGTCGATGATGTTGATGCGGTTGCCCTTCCACTCCGCTGTGGTCGCGGCCGAGGTGATCGTGATGCCGCGCTCCTGCTCTTGTTCCATCCAGTCCATCGTGGCGGCGCCGTCGTGGACCTCGCCGATCTTGTAGGTGCGCCCCGTGTAGTAGAGGATGCGCTCGGTCGTGGTCGTCTTGCCCGCGTCAATGTGGGCCATGATCCCGATGTTCCGGGTGTTCTCGAGTGTGAACTTGCGTGGCATGGTTGGAAGGGGGAGGGTAGTGGCGGCGTGGCGGGCGGTATGGAGTGGAGTGCTGCGTTGCTGAGCGGTGGTGCCGAGTGGTGGTCGTGGTCGTCTGCTGTAGTAGTCGAACTAGAGCCAGGGATGTGGCGCTGCGCTGCGTTGTCGTCGGATGCGTCAGAGCAAAAAAATCGGGCCCCCTGGGCCCGCGCGCGCTACTACGGTGAGGCCGGTTCGCGTCGCTATGTGCTCAGAGTCTTCATGTTGTCGTTACGCCCCACGACCGGCGCTGTTCGCACACCTAAGCCGTCCGCCGAGCGGAGGCCGACTATAGCAGAGGATTCGATGCCTGCACGCCGGCCTACGCCGGTCGCGCCCGGGGATCACACCCCGACTGGCTCGGCGGTTCGTTCGGTGTGGGCAGCGGCGCCTTCCGCGTCCGGGTGGGCGGGACTCGAGTCATCCAATCGCGGTCGCTCGGCCCGCAGCAGCATCGTGCAGGGGATCAGTGTCAGCGCCGCGATCCCCAGCGCCCACCAGTATGCGGTGTCGAACGCGCTGGCCCGCGCCTCGGCGGTGAGCGCGTCCACCCCGGCGCGCTGCAGCACGACCGCGAGTACCGCCGTGCCGATCGCTCCGCCGGTGCGCTGCAGCACGGTCAGCTGGGGCGTCGCGTCGGACACCTGCTCGGGGCGCATCGACGCAAACGCCGCGGTCATCGCGGGCATGAAGCACAGGCCGATGCTCAGGCCACGCACGACCAGCACCGCCGAGATCGCCACAATCGAAGTGTGCGCGCCCACGAACGTGAGCGGGATCGTGCTGAGGCACAGAATCGAGACGCCCGTGAGCGCCACGCGCCCACCGCCGAAGCGTTCGGTCAGGCGGCTCGCCAGCGGCATCGCCACCAGCGCCCCGATCCCCTGCGGCCCGGTCAGCAGCCCCGTACTGATCACGTCCTGCCCGCGCACCGACTGGTAGTAGTAAGGCACCAGGATCATCGCCCCGAACAGCGCCGCCCCGAGCCCGAAGTTCACGAACGCCGCCCCCGCGAACACGCGGTTGGCGTACATGCGGATGTCGAGCAGCGGGCGCTCCACGCGCAGCGCGTGCAGGCAGAAGAGCACGATCAACACCAGCCCCGCGACGGCCGGCACGATCACCTTGCCCGAGCCAAACGCTTCGCCCGAGCCGAGCTCGCTGATTCCGTAGATCAGCGCCGCGCACCCCGCCGGCAGCAGCGCCAAGCCCAGCACGTCCAATCGTTCGGCCTCCCCGGGCTCCGTGCGAGGCAGCATCCGCCAGCCGAGCGTAACCGCGATCACCCCGATCGGGATGTTCACGAAGAAGATCCACGACCAGTGCAGGTTCTGCAGGATCAGGCCGCCCACCACCGGGCCGAGGATCGGGGCGATCATCGCGGGCATCGAGACGATCCCCATTACCTTGCCCATCTGCTGGGGGCCCGCCACCTGCGCCATGATCATCATCGCGACCGGCATGATCATGCCGCCGCCGGCACCCTGCAGCACGCGGAACACGACTAGCGAGGTGAGCGAGCCGGCCAGGCCACACAGCGCCGAGCCGGCGGTGAACAGCACGAGCGACACCATGTAAACCTGCTTGGCGCCGAATCGCCGCGCCGCCCAGCCGGTCACCGGGATCACCGCCGCCAGCGAGAGCAGATAGCCGGTGATCACCCACTGCACCTGCGAGAGCGGGCTGTGCAGATCCTTCGAGAGCGTGTCCAGCGCCACGTTGACGATCGTGGTGTCGAGGATCGACATCATCATCCCGAGGATCACGACGCCGCACACCACCCACACGTGGCGCGGGATATGGCCGGCCTCGTAGCTCATACGCTCGCCCGCGGCAGGCTGTGCGGCGTTGGGAGCGGTGGGAGAAGCCATTGGATTCACCCTAGCGACGGCTTCAACCCCCTTTTGGGGCGCCGGCGACCTACCAGCGGTAGTGCGCGAAGGCCTTGTTCGCCTGCGCCATGCGGAAGATGTCGTCCTTGCGCTTGTACGCGCCACCCTGCTGGGACTGCGCGTCCAGCAGCTCGTGCGCGAGGCGCTGTGCCATCGTCTTCTCGCGACGCTGGCGCGCGAACTCCACCAGCCAGCGCACCGCCAGCGTGCGGGCGCGCCGTGGCGCGACCTCGACGGGCACCTGGTAGGTGGCGCCGCCGACGCGGCGTGATTTGACCTCGAGGTTGGGGGTCAGCGCCTTGATCGACGTCTCCAGCGTCTCCAGCGGGTCTTTCTCGCTGCGCTCGCCGAGGATCGCCAGGGCGTCGTAGACGATCCGCTCGGCGACCGACTTCTTGCCGTCCAGCATCACCTTGTTGATGACCTGTTGCACCAGTTTCGAGCGGTGCACGGCGTCGGGCTCGACGGGGCGTACGTGGGCGGCTGCGCGGCGGGGCATTACTTTTTCTTCACGCCGTACTGCGAGCGCGCCTTTTTGCGGTCGTTGACGCCGGCCGCATCGAGCGTGCCACGCACAACCTTGTAGCGCACGCCCGGGAGATCCTTCACGCGTCCACCCCTCACCAGCACCACGGAGTGCTCCTGCAAGTTGTGACCCTCGCCGGGGATGTACGCGGTCACTTCGATCGAGCCGGAGATGCGCACACGCGCGACCTTGCGCAGGGCGGAGTTGGGCTTCTTCGGGGTCGTCGTGTACACACGCGTGCACACCCCGCGCCGCTGCGGCGCGACGACCTTCTTCTTGCGGCCCTTCCCCGACTTCAGTCCCGGGGTGGCCAGCTTTTTCTTCGGGGCTTCGCGGCCCTTGCGCACTAGTTGCGAAGTCGTTGGCATTCGGTCCGGGATGGTAGCAGCGCTAGCGGGTTCGGAGGGCAGTGCTTGCCGATGGTCGGTCCCCGCCGGATTGGTTGGGCGCCGAGGACAACACGGGAAGGTGGGCGGATCGGGCGATCGGGCCGCATTGGGCGCGGCCCAGGGAAGGGTCAGGCCGCCTCGGGCGCGATGCCCGCCGCGCGCATCGGCGCGGGCATCAACGCGGCGGCCACGATCACCAGCACGAACGCCAGCGCCTGGCAGACGACGCCCAGCGCACTGCCCGGCATCGGGTCGCCGAAGACGATGATCCCGCCTGCGATCCCCGCGATGTTGGCCGCGGTCCCCGTGATCGCGATCACCGGCACCGCCTCGCCGTCCTGCAGGCCACGCGCGGAGGCGTAGAAGGCGACGATCGACGCCGCCAGCGCCACCGCCAGCCACGGGCTGAGCAGCACGCCGAGGATGCCGTGCGCGCCGACGATCCCCGTCAGCGCCTTGATCGATGTGTCCGACACCCCGAACAGGATCCCCGCGGCGGCGCCCAGCATCACGCCGTGGTGCTCGCTGCGCCCGCCCATCCGGGGGCCCATGATCAACAGGCCGCCCACGCCGAATAGGCCGGCCTCGAAGGAGATCATCGCCGGGTCCGAGAAGCGCGCGTCCGCCCCGTGCATCGCCGGCAGCGTCAGGCCCAGCAGCACGAGGCCCGCCGCCATCAGCCACAGCCCCGCCCACTGCCGCGGGCCGACCTTGAAGCCGAACATGCGATCGGCCATCACCGCGATCAGCACCACGCCGCCCGCGAGCGACACCTGCACAACCGACATCGGCGCCAGCGCCAGCGCGCCCACGTGCAGGATCCACGAGGCGACCGCCACCAACATCCCCACCGCAAACCACTTCGATGAGAACAGCACCTTCCCGGAGCGCAGCGGGTGGCGCACGTCCACCGCACCCACCTCGTTGGCACCCCGGTACTTGTAGAAGAAGGCGAGGTTCGCCACGAAGGCGCAGGCGAGCGAGAGCAGGATGCCGAGATCAAGAGTCATAGATTGGAGTGGGAGAGGCGGTCGGGGGACAAGGTGCAGGTCCATCGGCACCCGCTGCTGGATGCTTTACTGCGCCGAGTCGATCCCAGCAGATTAGTCGTGGCAACCTGTGCGCAACCTAAAGGGCACGCTAAAGAGGGTCTCTTGCACAAGCCTTTGCTGATGGTGGACATCGATGGGGTGCTCTCGCTGTTTGGCTTCCCCGTGCACGATCCCCCCGAGGGGTCCTGGCATTCGATCGACGGCATACCCCACTTCCTTTCGGCCACCGCCGCCCGGAACCTGCTCGCCCTGGTGTCTCTGTTCGAGCTGGTGTGGTGCAGCGGCTGGGAGGAGAAGGCCGACGAGTACCTTCCGCACCTGCTCGGCCTGCCCCGTGGGCTGCCCCACCTGAGCTTCGAGCGCGGCGCGGCCCCGGGCCGGTCGCTGCACGGGCACTGGAAGCTCGCGGCGATCGACGCCTACGCGGGCGCGCGGGCGCTGGCGTGGGTCGACGACTGCCTGGACGAGGCCTGCCACAGCTGGGCCGGCGCGCGGGAGGCGCCGACGCTGCTGGTGCAGACGACGCCCGCGCGTGGGCTCACAGAGCAAGAGGCCGCACAGCTGCGCGCATGGAGCGACGAGCTGCGCGGCCCTCCCCCCGACCTCTACTCCTCCACCACCTCGGGCACTTCGAGCTCGGCCAGTTCCTCGACGAACCCGGGGTCGGACTCGCCGGCGCCGATCCGCTCCAGCGAGGCGAGGTCGGCGTCGAACTCCTGCCCGTAGGTGCCACCGAGCGGGTCGCCGCTCTGCAGGCCCAGCTCCGCGGCGATCTCCTCGTGGTCGAGCAGCCCCACCTCGTCGATCGCGCGGGGGAGTGGTTCGGAGGGCTCGATCTCGATCCGCCGGTAGCGCTTGAGGCCGGTCGCAGCCGGGATCAGCTTGCCGATGATCACGTTCTCCTTGAGCCCCACCAGGCGGTCGGTCTTGCCCTCCAGCGAGGCGTCGGTGAGCACCTTCGTGGTCTCCTGGAAGGAGGCCGCCGAGAGGAAGGAGTCGGTGTTCAGCGACGCCTTCGTGATGCCGAGGATGATGTCCTCGAACTGCGCCGTCTCCTTCTTGGCGGCGTCGAGCTCGTCGTTGACGCGCGCAAACTCGAAGCGGTCCACGAACTGGCCGGGCAGGTAGTCGGTGTCGCCCTTCTGGTCGACCCTCACCTTCTTGAGCATCTGGCGGACGATCAGCTCGATGTGCTTGTCGTTGATGTCCACGCCCTGGGACTTGTAGACCTCCTGCACCTCGTTGACGAGGTAGCGCTCGGTCTCCGTGCGCCCGCGCAGTTTCAGCAGGTCGTGCGGGTACAGCGAGCCCTCGTTGAGCTGCTTGCCCGCCGCGATCTGCTCGCCCTGGCGCACAAACAGGCGCGTGCGCCGCGGGAACGCGTGACGGTGCTCCTCGCCCGCCGCGTCGATGATCACCACGGTGAGCGCCTTCTCGGTCTCTTCGATCCCCACGGTTCCGTCCTGCTCGGCGATCTGCGCGAGACCCTTGGGCTTGCGCGCCTCGAACAGCTCCACCACGCGCGGCAGCCCGTGCGTGATGTCGGCGCCCGCGACGCCCCCGGTGTGGAAGGTGCGCATCGTCAGCTGCGTGCCGGGCTCGCCGATCGACTGCGCCGCGATGATCCCCACCGCGTCGCCGATCTGGGCCATCTGGCCGGTGGCCATCGCCCGCCCGTAGCAAGCCTGGCAGACCCCGCTCTGCGCGCGGCACTTGAGCACCGAGCGCACCGGCACCGCCACCTGGGTGCCGCGGTCGTGGTCGTCCTGGTTGGCCTTGACGATCTCGGCAAACTCCGCGCGGCCGATTTCGACGCCCTGCTCGACCAGCACGCGGCCGCGTTTGGTCGCGATCTCCTGGGCGGCGAAGCGCCCCACGAGGTTGTCGTTGGGGTCGCCCCCATCCTTGAAGATCGCCATCTCGATGTGCTCCTCCGTGCCGCAATCGGGCTCACGGATGATCACATCCTGGGCGACGTCCACCAGGCGGCGCGTCAGGTAGCCGGAGTCTGCGGTGCGCAACGCGGTGTCGGCGAGACCCTTTCGCGCGCCGTGGGTGGAGATGAAGTACTCCAGCACCGACAGGCCCTCCATGAAGTTGGCCTTGATCGGGCGCTCGATGATTTCCCCCTTCGGGTTGGCCATCAGACCGCGCATCCCCGCCAGCTGGCGGATCTGCTTGAACGACCCGCGCGCCCCGGAGTTGGCCATCATGAAGATCGGGTTGAGCGTGTCGAGGTTCGCGATCATCGCGTCCGCGACCTCGTCGGTGGCGGCGTTCCACTTCTCCACCACCGCCTCGTGGCGCTCCTCTTGGGTGATCAGGCCGTCGTCGTACTGGCCCGTGATGTCGCCCACGAGCTTGTCGTACTTGTCCAGGATCGACTGCTTCTCGGGCGGGATCACAACGTCGTTCTTGGAGATCGTGATGCCCGCCTGCGTGGAGTACTTGAAGCCGAGGTCCTTGAAGGCGTCGAGCACCAGCGAGATCGTCGTGGCGCCGTAGGCCTGCACGAGGGCGTCCACCAGGCGCGTGGTGTCGCGCTTCTTCATCGACTGGTTGACGAACGTGTACTTGGAGGCGTCGAACTCGTCGCCCAGCGCCTCCGCCAACGCGCGCTCGATGCGGTCGTTGTAGACGATCCGCCCCACCGTGGTGAGCAGGTGCCCGCCCTCGCGGCCGAACGGCCGGAACTCCGCCACGTCGTGCAGCGTCACCACGCCCGCCTCGTAGGAGAGCTCGGCCTCCTGCGCAGTGCGGAATACATGCGGGCGCTGCTCGTTCGCCGGCCATTTGCCGCCCGCCAGCAGCTCCTGCTTGGCGGCCAGCTCGTCGGCTTCGGGGCCGTATGTCAGGTAGTAGGCACCCAGGATCATGTCCTGCGTCGGCGTCGCCAGCGGCGCGCCGTGCGCCGGGGAGAGGATGTTGTTGGAGGAGAGCATCAAAATCCGCGCCTCCGCCTGCGCCTCGGCGGAGAGCGGCAGGTGCACCGCCATCTGATCGCCGTCGAAGTCGGCGTTGAAGGCGTGGCACACCAGTGGGTGCACCTGGATCGCCTTGCCCTCGACCAGCAGCGGTTCGAACGCCTGAATCCCGAGGCGGTGCAGTGTCGGCGCGCGGTTGAGCAGCACCGGGTGCTCGTGGATGACCTCCTCGAGCACGTCCCACACCTCGCCGATCATCGAGTCCACCATCTTCTTGGCGGCCTTGATGTTCTGCGCGGACTTGCGCTCGACCAGGCGCGCCATGATGAACGGCTTGAACAGCTCCAGCGCCATGATCTTCGGCAGCCCGCACTGGTGCAGCTTCAGGTAGGGGCCGGCGACGATCACCGAGCGCCCGGAGTAGTCCACGCGCTTGCCCAGCAGGTTCTGGCGGAAGCGGCCCTGCTTGCCCTTGAGCATGTCGCTCAGGCTCTTCAGCGGGCGGTTGCCCGGACCGGTGACGGGCCGGCCGCGGCGGCCGTTGTCGAACAGCGCGTCGACGGCCTCCTGCAGCATCCGCTTCTCGTTGTTGATGATGATCTCGGGGGCGCCGAGGTCGAGCAGGCGCTTCAGCCGGTTGTTCCGGTTGATGACGCGGCGGTACAGGTCGTTCAGGTCGCTCGTCGCAAAACGCCCACCGTCGAGCTGCACCATCGGCCGCAAGTCCGGCGGGATCACCGGTACCGCACCGAGGATCATGGCGCGGGGGTCGTTGACCCGGCGCCCGTTCTCGTCGCGGCGGTTGAACGCCGAGACGATCTTCAGCCGCTTGATGGCCTTCTGCTTGCGCTGAGCTGACAGCGGGCGACGCCCGTCGACAGGGTCGATGGCCTCGCGGAGCTTGACTTCCTCCTCGTCGAGGTCGAGGCGCTCGATCAGCTGGGCGATCGCCTCGGCACCCATCCCGCCCTCGAAGTAGGCCGAGTAGCGGCCCTTCAGCTCGCGCCAGACGAGCTCGTCCTCGATGATCTTGCGGGCGTGCAGGTCACCGAGCTCGGTGAACGCCTTGCGGGCCATGGCGATGTCCTGGTCGGCACGCTCGCGCACGCCGGC
>JBEKYV010000270.1:0-5415 GCA_049510515.1 Solirubrobacteraceae bacterium
CGTGCCCAGCACGTCGCCGACGATCAGCGTGCGGTCTGCCTCGCGCCACAGCGAGATGTGCCCGACCGAGTGCCCGGGCGTCTCCAGCACGGTGAAGCCCGCCACCTCGTCGCCCTCGTGCAGCACCCTCGCCACGGGGTGGGGCGGGCCGGTCCAGTAGCGTTCCTGCACCCAGTTCACCCAGCCGGGGACTTTGGGGTTTTTGATCGCCCCCGGCGTCTCGATCGCGGGCACGTCGGCCTCGCCGCACCACAGCGGGATGCCGAGGCGCTCGCACACGGCGTGGCTCGAGCCCTGGTGGTCGGGGTGGGCGTGGGTGAGCGCATGCGCGGTCACGGTGCGGCCCTGCAGCTGTCGCATTATCCGGCCCTCCGCCTGGCGGGTGCCCGCGTCGATCAGCACGTCGCCCGCGAGGTACACGTTGATCGCGTTTGGTGGCCTGCCGTCCAGCTGGTATAGGCCCTCGGCCAGCTGCTTCACGGGGTCGATCCTATCGTTGGGCGGCTTGCACGGGGCGCCCACCTCCACGGGTGCTCTGAGCGCGGGCCTCATCGCTGCCAGGCTCTTCGCGCGGACGGCGCCTCACGTCCTGCGCTGCTCCCAGGAGAAGCCCTTCACGGCGAAGTACAGCCCGAACGCGCCCCACAGCGCGATCACCGCGAGCGCGTCGAGGTTGGAGCTGAGGCTCGCTCCGGTGACGATCGCGCCGGAGAGGCCGTCGATCAGCGGCTTCAGCGGCAGCGCATCGGCGATCGTGCGCACGAAGCCGGGGACGCTGGAGGAGTCGAAGGCGTAGAAGGAGACGGCGACGACCGGCAGGAACACCGCGTTGACGTATGCGGCGGTCGACTCGAAGTTGGGGATCGCGTGCGCGAAGGCCACGCCGAGGGCGGCGAAGCAGACGACCCCGACGAGCACGAACACCACCAGCGCGCCCCACTGCTGTGGCCAGCCGATCCCGAAGAACACCCTGCCGGCGACCACCACGATCGCGATCTGCAACGCGGTGTTCGTGATCGCATTCGCGGCCACGCCGCCGAAGTAGGAGATAGTCGGCAGCGGCGTGCCCCTGATCCGCTTCAGCACACCCCGCTCGCGCAGGAAGACGATGTTGTACGCCAGGGCGGTGAACGTGGTGGACATCACGCTCATCCCCGCGATCATCGGCACCAGCCGGTCCAGCTGGTGCTGGTTGCCGCTGAGCGCCGCCCCGGCGCCGGCGAGTATCACCAGCGGCAGCACGAAGTTGAAGAAGGCGGCGCTCGGGTTGCGCCAGAACATGCGCCGCTCCAGGCGGTACTGGCGCCAGGAGAGGGCGAGGGCGTCAGACATCCGCGGTCAGCTCCAGGTAGACGTCCTCCAGCGACGGGCGCCCGACGGTCAGCTCCTCCAGCCGCTCCCCGCGAGCGAGCGCTTCGGCGGTGAGCGTATGCAGGAGGGCGGTCGGATCGTCGGTCTCGCGCTCGACCAGCGCGCCGTCGGGGCTGCGGTAGGCGACGCGATAGTGCGACGCGCCCACGCCGAGCTCGCGCGGTGGGCCGATCGCGAGCACGCGCCCCTCCTTGACGATCGCCACGCGGTCCGCCAGCGCCTGCGCCTCGTCGAGGTAGTGAGTGGTCAGCAGGATCGTCTTGCCCAGCGCGCGCAGCGAGCGGATCGTCTCCCAGGCGGCCCTGCGCGCCTCGGGGTCGAAGCCGGTGGTGGGCTCGTCGAGGAAGATCAACTCGGGGTCGCCGACCAGCGCCAGCGCGAAGTCCAGGCGTCGCAGCTGCCCGCCGGAGAGCCGGCGGCTGCGCACGTCGGCCTTCTCGCTCAGGCCCGCCAGCTCCAGCACCTCCTCCACGTCGCGCGGGTGCGGGTAGAAGCTCGCCCAGTGGCGCAGCGCCTCGCGCGGGGTCACGTGGCTGTAGATGCCGCCCGCCTGCAACACCACCCCGATCCGCCTGCGCAGCTCGATCTGCCGGCGCGCGGGGTCATACCCGAGGACAGATACCTTGCCTGCGTCGCGCGCTCGGTACCCCTCGAGGATCTCCACGGTCGTGGTCTTGCCGGCGCCGTTCGGTCCCAGCAGCCCAAACACCTCGCCGCGGTTCACCGCGATGTCGATCCCGCGCACGGCCTCGTACTCGCCGTAGCGCTTGTGCAGGTCGCTCACCTCGATTGCGGGACTCTCGCTCACGGACGAATCATCGCAGGGAGTCGTTGGGCCGACGGAGCGTTGGGCGTCAGGCCTCTGCGAGTTCGACGAGGCTCAGCCCCAGAACGTGGCGGAAGCCCTGGTCGCGGGTGGCGAGTGTGAAGCCATGCTGCTTACAGAGGGCGGCGATCCAGATGTCGTTCTGCTGAATCGGCTTGCCGGCCTTGCGCAGCAGCATCGCCGTTTCGCCGAACAGCCTGGTGGTCTGCTCGTCAAGCTTCAGGATATCGACCCTGGGGGCTGCCATGAAGCGTTCGAGTGTCTTCGTGTTCTCACGTAGCTTGGAGCCGTTCATGAATCCGAACCACAACTCGCCGAGAACGACGATCGGCACTCCCACGACATCGGCGGTCCGCGCCTCCTCGACAAGCTGTGGATCGCCAGCGTGCAGCGCCACGTACGCGTTGGTGTCGAGCGCCAGCTTCACGCGGGTTCGGTCGGCAGGGCGTCCAGCCACGCCAGCGCGGCATCCATGTCCTCGTCGCCGGACGGCGCGGCGCCGATGAACCAGTCGAGGTCCCCGTACGTCAGCTCTGTCAGGGGCGGAGCGTCGAAGTTCTCGGGCACGACGAAGCGCCCTTCGTCCATTCCGAACCGCAGCCGCGTTGCTGGCTTCGGTGGAGGACCAAGGCTGGCGACGGCCTTGCCGCGGCGCGTGATCACGATCTCGTCGCCCGCGGCCACGTCCTCGATCAGCCGCGAGAGGTGTGTCTTGGCCTCGTGTACTCCAACGGACTTAGTCATGAGACTTAGTCTAGCGTGTCAGATCCCGGGAGTTCGAGCATCGAAGCCCCCTGGCCGCAGCCCAAGTCGATGTTGTATCATGCTACAACGATGCTGACGGTGCCCCAGGTAGCCAGGCGCACGGGCCGCAACCCCGAGACGATCCGCCGCTGGATCCGCGAGGGGAAGCTGCGTGCGAGCAAGGTCGGAACCCAGCACGTGATCGAGGAGCGGGATCTCGAGGCGATGCAAGTCGGCCCGTATCCGGACATGCTGCCGCTGCCGAAGGGGTGGGGGGAGAGGACTTTTTGGGGCGAGCCGATGCCCAACGTCGCGGCCTGGATCAGGGAATCGCGAGAGGGCCATTGAGACTCGGTGCTGGTCGTCGATGCCAGCCTGATGGTTGAGTGGTGCATCGACGTTGAAGACGACCTCGCGGAGCTGGTGCCCGGCGAACGCTGCGCGCCGGCGTTGATGTGGTCGGAGGCGCGCTCTGCCCTGCATGAGTGGGTGTGGCGCGGCAGGCTGAGCGCCGACCGGGCCGACCACGCGCGAACCCGCCTGAAGGAGGCCGACGTCAAGCTCCGTACCCACCCTGGCCTCGCGGACGAGGCGTGGCGGATCGCCGACGAGCTCGGCTGGGCGAAAACCTATGACGCCGAGTACGTGGCGCTGGCTTCGCTGCTCGGCTGCCGGCTCGTGACCGTCGACGGCCGTCTGCGTCGCGGCGCGGATCGGCTCGGTTTCGTCGTCGGGCCGACCGAGCTCTGACAGGCGCTGCGAGAGACCGCGGCCGCCGGTCCCCAAGCCCCGCGGACCACCGACGCGCCTTCGGACTTGACAACACCGTCAGCAATGTCTATAGTGGCCTCGTCATGTGCCCGCTGCGCGGGTTTCATGGCAGGGTCTTGAACATAGGATCGGGTTTCGGGTCTGGCCGCTCTGCGGCCGGCCTTTCAAGGGAAGTACTGGCAGGGTTGTTTTGCCAGGGAGAGGGACCGGGTCGTTTCGATGAGGGAGTTGGTTTTCGCGTGAGTTTGAGAGGGATCGACGTGTCGAGAGTCATTGCGGCTCGCCCCGAGGGTGATGCTAGATGCGCCAGCATGGCGCTGTCGCATCTCTCTCTCTCTCTCTCTCTCTTCGGCTAGGGGTCTAGGCCCCGAGGCTCCTCATCGGGCGCGTTTGCGCCGTTTTGTCTTTGCCCCCGCGGGGGGATGGGTCACTCGCGCGCGTGTGACCAGGCCTTCGCTGTTTGCGTCCCTCGGCGCTTTGTCTTGTAATCGAGGGGCTATCCCCTCTGTCATGGAGGGGATGGTTCGATGAATGCTGCTCGCCGTTTCACCGTGCCGGTGCTGGTGTCGCTGTGCGCGTTGGCGGGCGCCCTGGCGCTCGTGACCACCCCCGCGCTGGCCGCCAGCGCTCATCTTTTCTCAAAGACTTTTGGCGGACCCTGTACCGTCACGCCGTGTGGTCCGGGGCAGTTCAACGAACCAGCCGGTGTGGCCGTGAACGACACGACGGGCGACGTGTATGTGGTCGATAAAGGCGATAAGCGTGTGGAGGAGTTCAGCTCCGAAGGCGTCTTCGTCATGGAATTCAGCGGCAAAGGGACGGCGGGTGAACTCTCCGAACCGGAACAGATCGCGGTCGATAACTCCGGTTCGCTGACAGATCCCTCCGCGGGGGATCTGTACGTCACCGACAGGGGCACCGGGGCGGTCGACAAGTTCAGCTCGACGGGGGAATACAAGGGTCAGCTTACCGGGATGTGCGAAAAGGAAGACGAAGTCCCCCCTACGTGCAGTGGGTTTGCGTCTTTCGCGGCGCTCGATGGTGTCGCCGTTGACTCTGAAGGGAAGGTCTGGGTCTATCAGGAAAGCAAGCAGATCGCTGCCTTCGGCGACGCGGAACCCAATGCGTTCCTCTCCACCCGCGGAGCGCTGAACGAAAGGCCCGCGCACCCGGGCTTTGCGGTCGACTCCGATGACAACCTCTATATCGCGCACAAATGGAGCGGCGGGATATATGTCGTCGGGAAGCTCGACAGCGCGGGGGCGGTCATCTCGGAAGCGCTCCGTGAAGAAGAAAGCACCGGGGTCGCGGTCGATCTCTCCAACAACGATGTCTATCTCGACAGCGATGGGGGAAGCGTCAAAGCCATCGAAGGGCTCACCGCCGGCGGGTTGCCGGTCGAAAGCTTTGGCTCTGCACAGTTGAGCGATGGTGGTGGCCGTGGCGTGGCGGTGAACTCCGCGACCACGGGCGCAGCGAGTCAGACCGTGTATGTCGCGGACTCCGCCGCCGATGACGTCGCGATCTATCCCGACCGTGCATTGCCGGTCGTGATCGAAAGCGAGTCGACGTCGTTCCTGGAAACGACCTCCGTGCGCCTGGAAGCGCAGATCAACCCCGGTGGCAACGAAGTGCCGTACCACTTCGAATACGGCCCCGCGGCGGGTTCCTATGACGTCAGCGTCCCGGTCCCCGACACCCAC
>JBEKYV010000271.1:0-5379 GCA_049510515.1 Solirubrobacteraceae bacterium
CGATCTTCAAATGCTGGACCGGCCGCTGCTCCACCTGCCAGCAGACGATCGACCTTGCCGACCTACCCCTCCCCCGCCCACCCCAACGCGAATGACAACCCGCCAAAGCACTACTAGCCTCCAGGGGATGCCCATTCGGGACTATCACGAGAGCTTGTGGGAGACTGTCCCGGAGGGCATACGTCCACCGTACATGCAGGCACGGTTGGACTTCCTGCTGGCGCACGTCCCCCCCGGCGCACGGGTGCTGGACGTGGGCTGCGGCGAAGCCTGGTTCACGGCGGCGCTCGCGCAGGCGGGCAGGGAGGCGGTGGGGATCGACGTCGCCGAGGAGCCGCTGCGCCGTGCCCGCGCGCGCGAGCCGGGCCTGGATCTGCGCTGTGTCCCGGCAGAGGGGGAGTGGTCGTCGCTGGGGGACGTGAGCTTCGACGCGGTGTGGGCGGGGGAGGTGATCGAGCACGTGGCCGACACCGCGGGATGGCTGTCGCAGGTGCGCCGTGTGCTGCGCTCCGGTGGGGCGCTCGTGCTGAGCGCGCCGGCGCACGCGCTGCTCACCCGGCTGGCGCTCGGGCTCTCGGGCCGTGCCTTCGCGGCCCATTTCGACCCGCGCTCCGACCACCTGCGCTTCTACACCCGCCGTACGCTGGTTGCACTGCTGCAGGATTTCGGCTTCGAGCGGATCGAGACTCGCGCGGTGGGTGGCTCGATCGGGTTCCTGCCACCGCGGCAGGTGCTGCTGGCGGCGGCGCGGCGCAGGCGCTTCTGATGGGGATCTGAGGACGATGTATATAACTTTTCAGACCCCTACCACTTCACAAAATGAAGGGTTGGGGTCTGAAAAGTACATGCAAGACCCACGCCACTCATGACCCTGCGACGCGTCCGTCGGAGCGATGCTCGCTCACGGGCATCAACGCCCTTCACTTAATGCACTGCGGCGCCCCCGCCACTGGCGGTGTCGCGCAACGCCTGCAGATAAGCATTTTGGATCGAGAGCAGTTCAGCGTTTTCGGCGATGTCGGCGCGCGGTGCGACAGCCTCCGGGTTGAGGTAGACGGTCGCACGCAGCGCCTGCAACGCCGCCGCCGGCTGGCCAACTCGCAGGTCGTATTCGCCGAGTGCCTGCCAGGTGTGGAAATTGGAAGGCTGCAGGTGCACCGCGTGCTCGTAGGTGGCGGCGGCGGCAGCCGACTGACCGGCGCCTTCCTGGACGGCGGCGAGCGTCAGCAGCGCTTCGGCGGAGAGCGGATCGCGGCTGACCGCGGTGTGTGCGGCCGCGAGCGCGGCGTTTGGGTTCCGCGCGACCAGGGCAAGCGCTTCGTTTGAGGCGTCGACCGAGCGCTGCGGCTGCCACTCTGCCCAGGCGGCAAGCAGCGCGCAGAGGACGACGGCTGCGGCGATCCCGGCGCGAAGCGGCCCGACGTCGCGCAAAGTGAGCGAGCGCCACCGCGGGGCCCGTGAGATCGGGTCGCCGCTCCCGCCCGGGTCTGGGCCCACTGGGGCGCTGGCGACCACGTCGCCTACGTCGGGAGCAAGCCCCGCCGGGGCGCCGGCGAGCGCGAGAACGCTGCTCAATGGTCCACGACCGGCGACCCAGCCGGCGCACAGCAGTGCGGCGCAGGCGACTCCGGGGACATACCAGGTCCAGTCCACCAACGAGTGGACGCCGAACGTCGCCGCGACGCACACCAGTGTGAGCAGTCCCACCCGCTCGGCGGAGTAAAGGCGCTCACTGCCCACGAGCGCCGTCCAGCGCCAGCGCCGCCAGCGCCGGTTGAGGGGATGCGTGGCGCGCCCCGCCGCACACATCCAGGTGCCGAGCAGCGCCAGCACCACAAGCAACCCCACCAGGCCAAGATCGGCGAGCGTCTGCACGATGAAGCCGTGCGCCTGGCCGACGTTGAGGATCGCGGTGCGGTAGCGCAGGCGCGCCGTTTCGTAGCCTTCGGCGCCGGCCCCGAGCAGTGGGTGGTCGGTGAAGATCTCAAGCGCTTCGTTCCAGTAGCGCGCGCGCACGCTGCCGATCGCGGTGAGCCGCCCGGGGCCGTTGGCGGGCACTGAGGCGTTGGGGTTGGTGAGCGTGCTGACCGTGTGCGAGATGCTCCCGAAGAGACCGCGGTGGCTGACGGTGAGCATTCCCGCGAGGGCGATCACCGCGATTACCGGGAGCGCGAGCAGTACCGTGCCGGCGCGCCTGCGCGCCGGCGGCGAGAGCGCGCGGCGACCAAAGAAAAAGCCGCTCGCAAGCCCTACCAGCGTGAGCCCCACGAGCGTCGCGGCGAGCAGCACCCCGAGCTGGTGCCCGGCGGTGACCCGTTCGGCGAGCGGAATGTCGTCGGTGGTGAGCGCGTGTTGCGAGAAGTCCCACGCGACGACCACAATCGCCCCGAGCGCGCCTGCGCAGAGCACGGCGGCCCCGCGCAGGCGCAGCGGGATGAGGCACAGCCACAGCGCCAGCCCGAGCACCAGCGCCGCGAGCGCGCCGCGCGAGTAGGCGAGCAGTAGCGTCACCAGCATCAGCCCCATCGCTGGGTAGGCGAGCGCGCTCAGCAGCGCGTGCCCGGTGCGGCGGGCGCCCAGCCACATGCAGCCGATCGCGCCGATCGCCGCCGTCAGGCCAATCGCGTTCCAATAGCCGTAAGGCGCTTGCAGCCGTGCGTAGACATGCCCGGTGTTCTGCGCCACGCCGATCGCGTCGGGGAAAATCTTGCTGAGCAGCGCATACCCGCACACAATCACCGCAGCGAGCAGCACCCCCCCAAGTACCGCCGGCCACTGCGCGGGAGCAGCGCGCGCGAGCAGCACGGCGAGCGCGAACACGGCGCTGTAGGCAAACAGGCGCCCGGCGTCCTGCCAGCTGGCGTCGGGCTGCACCGACCAGATCACCGACAGCGCTGAGAGCGCGGCGAGCGCGAGCAGCAGGCCAACCGACCACGCCCCATAGACGCGCTGGCCGAAACGGGGATGCTCGCCGGAGGCGGGTGTCTCCTGGCTTCGGTCGAAACGGGGATGCTCGCCGGAGGCGGGTGTCTCCCGGCTTCGGTCGGCCGGCGCGAGCAGGATAGCCGCGGCGATCGCGACGCCGCATGCCAGCGTCAGCGCGATCTCGACAGGAGTGCGAGTGCTGAGGTTGAGCCCGCCGCCGGCGAGAAAGGTGATCAGGCAGAGGATGCTTGCGACCAGCAGCGTGGGAAGGGCGGCTTGCAGCGGGGGAACGAACGACGGCAGGCCCGCATCGCGCTCCCAGCGTGAGCTCCCCCGGGTGGAGGGCGGCGGCTCGGTCCGGTTCCCTACCCCAGCCCCTGGCACGAGCGCCGGTGCTTCGACGGTCGTCTGGTCTGCCGATGCGGCGCCCTGTTCCTGCGCCTCTGCGATCTCGGTCGACATCTCACTCGCCGGCGATCGAGTCACCGCCTGCCCGTGCGCCCGCCCGGACAACACGCCTGCGCACGGCCCACGCGACCACCAGCAGGGCGCAGGCGAGCAGGAAGGCGAGCAGCGCCAACAGCGGGGTCGGCAGCGCGTTGAATGCCGAGGCGAGGTTGACGTGGACGACGCCGGGGTGGATCACCTCGCCACCGACCTGCACCGGCGGGGCGTTCGCATGGGGGATGCTTTCGAGCGTGTGTTGTTCGGTGGGGGTGGGGGGTGCCACCGCCGTGGTGCCCGCCTCGCCTGGGCTGGACGTGCCGGCGCTGTGGGGGCCGGCAGCACCGGCGAGCTGAGCTTTGTGGATCAGATCGGGGCAGGCGCTGTACTCGGCGAGGAAGGGTTCCATTTCCTTGATCGCCTGGCTGTATGCCTGCTGGCTGTAGCCGGTGGGCACCGTGCCGTTTCCGCAGGCTTCGTAGATCTTCGTGACTTCGCTCGCGCCTGCCGGGGCGGCGAGGAGCAGCGAGAACGCCAGCGCCGCAACGGCCGCGGACCCAGCCCTGAGGGCCCACCACGTCCCGGGCCACCTGTTGCGAGTGGGCCAACTTGACGCGGCGCGCGCGGTGGTGCCGATGGGCGGTGTCGAGACCGCGTGAGCCCGCGAGGCCGCGGCGGCCCTGGAGGGAACGGTGGACACGCGACGCACGCTACCAGCGCCCCCCGCGGGAAAGACCGAGACTGCCCAGTGCGCGCACGAACCCCCGCGCCCATGCGTCGTGCGTGTAACCCTGCACGTCGCGCTCCCCGGCGGCGCCGAGACGGGCGCGCAGCTGCGCGTCGGCGGCCAGCCGCCGCATGGCGCCAGCGAGCGCGCGCGGGTCGCCGGCCGGCACCACCAGGCCGTTGTGCCCGTCGCGCACCAGCCCACCGGCGACGGCGCCCACGGCGTCGCTTGCGATTACGGGAAGCTTGCGGTTCATGGCCTCGTTGACCACCAACCCCCATGGCTCGCGGAAGGTGCGGGTGGGGATCGAGGGCACCACTAGGACGTCGGAGGCGGCGTAGATCTTGCGCAGATGCGGGGGCGGTAGGGGATCCAGGCAAATCACATCGAGGGGCATCGTCTTTTCAAGCGCGCCCCGCCCGGTGGTGCGGTGGGCAGCGCCTCGCCACGCCGCGACTCCCCGCCCCACCGCGCCGCCGGCGGGGACCCAAGGGGGAATGGATCCCACGCCGACGAGGACGAGCGCGGCGGAGGGCGCGTGGAGACCGGAATCCGACCATGCCTCTATGAGCACCCCGAGTCCCTTTTCCCGCACGGGGCGCCCCGCAAACAGAAACTTCACGGCTGCCTCCGGGGGCCAACCGGGATGCGTGGCGGAAGTCGCTGGCCGGCCGGGAGTCTCGGGGGCGGACGGGGTCCCCGGGGTCGTGGGGGGGCTGGCATCGGGAGCAGTGAGCGGGAGTGACCAAAACTCATTGTCGACCGACTGCGGCGCGATGTGCACGTTGTGTGCGCCCCTCGCCCGCACGTACGCCTCGACGTGTGGTCCGTAGACGACGACCGCATCCGCAGAGCGGTAGAGGCGCCGCAGCGCGAGGTAGCTAAACGCGTGCGCGGCGGTGCGGGGATGAGCCCACAGGGCGCTCCAGAGGATCACGGGCACCCCGGCGCGGCGGGCGCCTGCCCAAGCCGCCGGAAGTGCGACGCGGCCCCCCGTGGAGAGAACTACAGCGCGGTGTTGCCCGGAGGCGGCGAGCGCGGCGAGTTGGTGCTGATGGACGTGCTTGTGGGGGAACGGAAGCCCTTCGTGATCGTCGCCGGTGGTGCCACCGTGCAGCGATCGACCCCCGAACAGCGCAAACTCGACGCCCTCTTGCTCGTGCAGCCGGGCGAAGGCGCCGACTCGGTCGAAGGGGGCGTGCCCGGTGACGAACAGCACAGGTTTCAACGCAGCGCCTCCGCGTAGGCGCGGAGGGTCTGCTCGCCGCAGCGCCGCCAGCTGA
>JBEKYV010000272.1:0-5366 GCA_049510515.1 Solirubrobacteraceae bacterium
TCGGCCTCCTTGCGCGGGTTGTGGAGGGGGACGACGGAGAAGCTGGCCTGCGGCGCAAGCGCGATCAGCGCCTGTAAGAGCCGATCGAGCACGTCACGGGCGGTGAGGGAGGAGGTACGCCCGGCGGGGCTCGAACCCACATCGGCGGCTTAGAAGGCCGCTGCTCTTAGACCGGCGACTCGCGAGGGCTTTCTCATACCAGGCGACCGCGATGCGGCAGATAGCCGCCGGCCGGCGAGCTTCGTGGGCACAGGGCCCGCGGCTCGCCGCCGGTTGAGTGACTACACCTGGAGATTCGGCGCCACTGTTGTCGTGGCCGTTAGCCAGTTGAGCTACGGGCGCATGGGCTGATTCGATCATCGCGATCGAGGGTAGGCGCGGTGTTGGCGTCCCGCAACGCAAATTGCGAGCAGCGTCTCCCCGGCGCTCGCCACCACCCCGCATGTACCCAGGTTTTCCCTGCATACGTGAGAAATCCAGCGTGGTGAGCGAGGCCGGCGGGAGCCCGAAGAGTGGGAATCAGCTGGGCTCGAGGGTTTCCAACTCCGGCCCGGGGCCCGGAAACACTCGCCTACAGCTGGCGATATAGGCTGGACATTGAGAAGATACCGTCGAAGGCAAAGATCAAGCTGGGCCGCTGGGGAGGCCGTCGCCGGCATCCTCGCGAGGTTGGCGGCTTTCACGCGGAGAGGGAGAGGGTCACTTGCGGGAGCCAGGGGGTTCGGTGGACGAGGACGACGAGCACACACGCATTTTCAGGGCGATCGCCGCGGCCGTCTCCGCGCAGGGCGCCGGCGGCGGCTCCGGCGGTGGGGTGAGGTGGGGGGAAGCGATCTCCCTCGCCGACATCGCCGCGCGAGCCGGGGTCTCGCCACGCAGGCTCCGGGCGCAGTTCGCCGACGTCGAAGCCTGCTTCCTCGCGGCCTTCGAATGGTGCTCGCAGCGCGCCGGTGCCACGATGGCGCAGGCGTATGCCGGTGAGCACGGGTGGGTCGAAGGGGTCAGGTCCGCATTGACCGCCGCGCTGGAGCTGATCGAGCAGGAGCCCGACCTGGCGCGGCTGTGGATCGTCTACGCACTCGGTGGCGGCCCGCGCGTGATGCGCAGCCGCGCAGCGGCGATCGCCACCATGGCCGAGTACGTCGATCGTGGCCGGCTGGAGTCGAGGGTCCGCGCCGAGCCTCCCGCGATCACGGCCGAGGGGGTGGTTGGGGCGTTGCTGGTCGTCCTGCAGACGCGTCTGCTGGCGTCCAAGCCCGAGTCGCCCAGCGCGCTGCGAGGTGAGCTGATGAGCCTGATCCTGCTGCCCTATCTGGGCAGCGCCGCGGCCAGGCGCGAGCTGACCCGGCCGGCCGGCGGGCGGCCGAGCGGCCGGCGCCCGCAGCCACCGCGCAGCGGGCGTGCGGCGATGGAGGGCGCGGGCCCGCGCCTGACCTATCGCACCGCGCGCGTGCTGACGGCGATCGCCGAGCGGCCCGGATCGAGCAATCGCGAAATCGCCAACCGCGCCGAGGTCGTCGACCAGGGTCAGATATCCAAGCTGCTCAGTCGCCTGGAGGCGCAGGGTCTGATCGCCAACGTCGGCGGCGGGGGGCTGCGCGGCGCCCCCAACGCGTGGGAGCTGACGCTCCGTGGCGAGCAGCTCCAGCATTCGATCGCGCACGTCGCCGAGACCGCCTCGGAGCGCTCGCGACGCTAGGTATTAGGGCACCCTAATTAGGCAAGCCTAACCTATGCTAGGGTTCCCGCTGAGAGCATAACCTAGCACTGAGGTCGGGATTTGCAACCTGCCGAGAAGCAAGCGCCCCGCCGGCGTCTGGCGGGCACCCAGGCGAGCATGTACATATGGACCGCCGTGGTGCTCGCGGTGTGCGTGACCGCGGTGATCCTCGGCTGGCACGCGCGCGGCGGCACCCCCAACCCCGCGGAAGGCTCCTCCTCCAGCCACATGAGCAACACGAGCGCCGTGCTCGACAGCGGCGTGCTGGTGTTCCGCGAGGGCCTGGAGACGATCCTCGTGCTGGCCGCGATCACCGCCAGCTTCCTGGGCTCCAACCGCGCCTACCGCAAGCCGGTCGCGGTCGGCGGCGGCCTGGCGCTGCTGGCGGCGGTCGGCACCTGGTTTGTGGCGGTGTGGTTCATCGGGATGTTCGGCGGCAGCGGCCTCACGGTGCAGGCGGCGACGGGCATCCCGGCGATCATCGTGCTGCTGGTGGTGATGAACTGGTTTTTCCACAAGCTCTACTGGACCGGCTGGATCTCCCACCACCACAAGCGCCGCCGGGGCCTGCTCGGCGGGGCGGGCGGAACCGGCGCGGCGCGCACCGCGCTCCTCGGGTTTGGCCTGCTGGGTTTCACCTCGGTGTACCGCGAGGGCTTCGAGGTCGTGATCTTCCTGCAGGCGCTGCGCGAGCGCTTCGGCTCGAGCATCGTGCTGGAGGGCGTGGTGCTCGGCCTGCTGTTCACGGCCGCCACGGGCGTGCTGACCTTCGGGCTGCACCAAAGGCTGCCGTACAAGAAACTCCTGATCATCACCGGCGGGATGCTGCTAGTGGTGCTGTTGGTGATGGTCGGCGAGGAGGTCAACGAGATGCAGCTGGCAGGCTGGATCGGGACGACCCCGATCCCCGGCGTGAGCCTGCCCGGCTGGATGGGCACCTGGTTTTCGATCTTCCCCAACGTCGAGACGATCCTCGCCCAGCTGGCCGCGGTGGGCGTGGTGGTCGGCTCCTACTTCGCCGCCCAGTACCTGCGCGTCTGGCGTCCCCGCCGGCGGGGCGAACAGGTGGCCCGCCGCGCCGAGACCCCGCCAAGCCGCGGCGAGACGCCCCCGCGACGGGCCGGCGAGGTCGTCATCCCGCGGTAGTCACCGGCGGTGATGGCGACGCCGTCAGCCGTCAGCGATCATCGGCGGTGACGGGCAGCGCGACGGCGACGATGCTTCTTGCGGCGGCGCTTGTGGTGAAGTTGCGAGTGGTGTGAGCCTTTGGAGGCGGGGGATCCGGTGGTTTTGTTGCTCAATGAGCTGGTCGGCGAGGGGCTGCCGGCACCTGCGCCTGCGCCACCACTCCCGCTGGCGCCCGCTTCGCCGGTGGTGGAGCTACCTCCGCCTTTCGAGCCCGTTTCGCCCGGCGCCGGGTTTTCTCCGGGCGAGCCTTCGACCTGTTTGCCTTCTTTGGCTTTCCTTGCGGCTTCTTCTTCGGCTTTCAACTTGGCGGCTGCTTCCGCTTCGGCTTCCGCTGCCGCCTTTTCGCGAACTTCCGCTTCGGCTGTCAGCACGGCCTCTTCTTCGGCCCTCGCTTTCCTGACCGCCGCTTCGCTGCCAGGCTGGAACGCACCGATTCCGTCGGGGGTGCCGACGCCCGTCGGACCGTCGTAGCCGGGGCCGGCATTGCAGATCAGGACGTCTTTGCCGCAGTCGAAGGCAAAGCGCGAGGAGAGCGGTTCCATCGAGCCGCTGCAGGAGGTGTAGACGCCGGCGCATTCGCCGTTGCCGCCTTCGGTGACAAGGTGCAGCAGCCCGCTTTCGAGGTGTTCGTAGAGCGTCTTCGCCGGGTATTCCACGCCGTGCGAGCCGCCGGCGAGCGCGAACATCGAGGCGACGATCGGCGAGGCGACGCTGGTGCCGCCGATTGGCCACCAGTACAGCGGCGTGTTGACGACCACGATTTCGCTGCCCACCACTTCTTCGTGGACGTCGGGAACCGAGTCGTAGACGGCCACGCCGCTGTAGGGGTCGCCGTCGGCCGAGACGTCGGCAACGGCGCGCCGATTTTCGCAGCCGACTTTCGCCCAGTCTTTGACTTCGCGCTGCCACTTGGCGGCTTCGAACTGCGCGCTGCAGCCGCCACCACCTGCGCCGTAGTTTTCTTCGCCGCCGCCGGGATCGTCGTTCCAGACGGTCTCCTTCCCCCAGGTCCCCGACGAGAGCGCGAGGCGGGTGCCGCCGACGGCGACCACGTGCGGCGACGCGGCCGGGTAATCAGCGCCCGCGTAATATTCTTCTTTGGCCGCTTTGGCTTCTGCGGCGCCGGTCCAGTTGAGGTAGCCATCGTCACCTGCGGCGGCGGCGATCACGGTGCCGGGATGGTTGAAGGCGGCGCTTTCGAGCACCGGTTCGGATCCACCCCAGGAGTTGGAGACCTCGGTGTCGGCGGCGGTCGTTTTTTCGCCGCCAAGCCTTACCGCCGTTTCCTCGGCGACTTCGAGGTCTGCGTAGGAGTCTGATTCGGCCTCGACGAGCACGATGCGGCAGTTGCGCTGGCAGATCGCGTGGGCGGTCTCAATGTCGGTCGAGATCTCGACGGCCCATCCCTCGGCTTCCTCGACCTTGCCGCAGGCAGCTTCTCGTTTGGCTTTGCTCGCGTAGGGGTTTTCGCAGATCGCGCCCTGCGCTTCCCGTTCGGCTTCGCTCGTGGGAAACGGCAGGTTGCCGCGTTCGCCGCGCTGGTTGACCTTCTCGAAGCAGCCGTTCGCTTCGGTGCACGCCGCGACGCCGAATTCTTTGTCGTAGAGCCCCAGGTCGGCTTCGGCTTGGGAATCGTTGTAGGCGTCCACCAGCGCGATCGTCTGTGGCTTGGACGCCGGCACTTCGGCGAATTCACCCGGGAAATAGGCGGCCCGCAGGTCCTCCGGGCGCAGTCCGTAGGCGCCGCTCTTGGGTCCCGACGCTTCGAGCGGGCCTGCGCTGGTCATCCCCAGCGGATGGGTGTGGGCGCGGGCTTCGCCGCTCCTCGGCACCAGCTCCACCGCGAAGCAGCCGGCGTGCCCGGGCGCCGGCGCGGGGCAGGCCGGGCGCGTCAGGTAGGCGGAGGAGGGCAGCGGCGCCACCGAGCCCGCCGCGGCGGTGGGCAGCGCGAGCGCAAGCAGCGTCCCGGCTGCCGCCAACATGGCTGGGCGAATGTGCGTTTTGAGCATCCCTGAGCACTGCACCTCGATCGGGCCCACCTCGCAATGATCGACGGTAGCGCCTCGAAGTATGAGCGGTCGCGACTTGGACGGACGGACGAAGGCTGCCGGCTTGTTGCTATCGACCTTTCCCGGGCGGTGTCGGCGGTGGGACGCCGTCGGGGGCGATCGCAAAGCCGGGCCGGACGAGGTCTTTGAGGTCGCAGCTGACGAGTGTCCAGTCGTGCTTGCGGCTGGCGGCCACGTAGGCGGCGTCGTAGACGGTCAGGTTGTGCTCGGCGGCGATCCGTGTGGCCTCGCGCACGCGCTGGTCGTCCACGCGGTCCAGCGTCGCGGGGCACGCCAGCCGGATCAGCTCGGCGAGTGGCTCAATGCGCCCGTCGCAGCTCGCGCACGTGGCGTGCGCCTTCTCCGCCGTGCAATGACGCGCCTGCCAGCACCTTGGCTATCGCGCGCTT
>JBEKYV010000273.1:0-5348 GCA_049510515.1 Solirubrobacteraceae bacterium
ACCAAGATCTGCCGGCGCTGGAGCTGGAGGTGCTGGAGCGCTGGCGTGCGCGCGAGGTGTTCGCACAGTCGCTGCGAATGCGCGAGGGAGCCGAGCCGTGGGTGTTCTACGAGGGGCCCCCCACCGCCAACGGCCGCCCGGGCGCCCACCACGTACTCTCGCGCGTGTTCAAGGACATCTACCCGCGCTACAAGACGATGCGCGGCCACCGCGTGGAGCGCAAGGGCGGCTGGGACTGCCACGGCCTGCCGGTGGAGATCGCGGTCGAGCAGAAGCTGGGGATCAACAGCAAGCACGAGATCGAGAACGAGATCGGGATCGAGCAGTTCAACCGCCAGTGCCGCGAGTCGGTGTTTGAGTACCTGGAGGAGTGGAACCGCCTCACCGAGCGGATCGGCTTCTGGATCGACCTCGACCACGCCTATCGCACGCTCGATGAGAGCTACATCGAGTCGGTGTGGTGGGCGCTGGCGGAGATCCACCGCAAAGGGCTGCTGTATGAGGGCCACAAGGTCGTGCCCTACTGCTACCGCTGCGGCACGGCGCTCTCCTCACATGAGGTCGCGTTGGGGTATGAGGATGTGGTCGATCCGTCGGTGTATGTGCGGCTGCCCGTTCAGCGCCCCGGCGGGCCACTGCGAGTCGGCGATTCACTGCTGATCTGGACGACCACGCCATGGACCTTGCCGGGAAACGTGGCAGTGGCAGTCGGACCGGACGTCAAATATGTGCGCGCGAGTGTAGGCGGCGAGGTCTTCGTGCTCGCGGAAGGTCTGGCGGAGAAGGTGCTCGGTGAGAGCGCGAAGGTCCTCGATCGCTTCTTCGGCCGTGACATCGGCGGAAAGTGGATTGGCAAGGATTGGGTTGGACCCACATACGCTGGCCCGATCTTCCCCGGCAAACCCTCGCACGTGGACGAGCCGGCCTGGAAGATCATCGCGGGCGAGTTCGTCACGACCGAGGACGGCACTGGGCTGGTACACATCGCGCCCGCGTTTGGAGAAGACGACTTCAACGTTGCGGCCGCCGCAGATCTATTCGATCGTAGAGCCCCACACACGCTCTTCAATCCGGTGAAGCTAGACGGAACGTATGACGAAAGGATCGAGCGCTACGCGGGGCGTTTTGTCAAGGACCCGGAGCTGACTGAGGAGCTGATCGCAGACCTCGACGCGCGCGGGCTGCTGTTCAAGCGCGAAGAGTACGAGCACTCCTACCCCCACTGCTGGCGCTGCGGCACCCCGCTTATCTACTACGCAAAGCCCTCCTGGTACATCGCCACTTCGAAGGTGCGCGACAGGATGCTCGCCGCCAACGAGACCGTCGCATGGCACCCGCCGCACATCAAGCACGGCCGCTTCGGCGACTGGCTGTCCAACAACATCGACTGGGCGCTCTCGAGGGAGCGCTACTGGGGCACGCCACTGCCGGTGTGGCGCTGCGGCGGGGGGCACCTCCACGTGATCGGCTCGTTCGCGGAGCTGGAGCGACTCTCGGGCAGCTCGCTCCCCGACCACCACCGCCCGTACGTGGATGAGATCGAGTTCCCCTGCCCACACGCAGCCGGTGGTGGTGCGCCATGTGGCGAGCCCATGCGACGGGTGCCCGAGGTCATCGACGTGTGGTTTGACTCCGGAGCGATGCCGTTCGCCCAGCACCACGTCCCATTCCGCGGGGAGAAGGAAAAGGATAAGGAGGAGGGGGAGGGGGCAGTTGTGGGCGCCGACAGCCTGGCGGCGCGGGCCGAGCGCTTCAGCGCCGACGCCGCCCACTTTCCCGCTGACTTCATCTGCGAGGCGCTCGACCAGACGCGCGGCTGGTTCTACTCACTGCTTGCAATATCCACGCTGCTGTTTGACACAGCCCCCTACCGCAACGTGGTGTGCCTCGGGCTGATCCTCGACGGCGCGGGTCAGAAGATGTCGAAGTCGCGCGGCAACACAGTGGAGCCCGGGCAGGTGATCGACAAGTACGGGGCCGACGCCTTCCGCTGGTACTTCTTCACCGCCAAGCAACCGTGGGACGGCTACCGCTTTTCCGAAGAGGCAATCGGCGAGGGCGTGCGCCTGTTCCTCAAGCAGCTGTGGAGCGCCTACTTCTTCTACGCGCTCTACGCGCACGCCAACGAGGAGGCGCTGAGCCAGACAGCGAGGGAGCCGATCGCGGATGACCCGGGCGCGGGTGATCGGCCGGCCGCTCCGGGAACCGCGGAGGACGACCTCGACCGCTGGGCGCTGTCGCGCACCGCCGCGACCGCCGAGCGCGTGGCCGAGCGCCTCGACGCCTACGACGCAACCGCCGCCGGGCGGGCGATCGCCGAGCTGGTGGACGAGCTCTCCAACTGGTATGTGCGCCGCTCGCGCAGGCGCTTCTGGGACGGCGACCCTGCCGCGTTCCGCACGCTGCGCGGCTGCCTGCTCACAATCGCCAAGCTGCTGGCGCCCTTCTGCCCGTTCATCGCCGACGAGATCTACGACAACCTCGACGGTGCGCTTGAGAGCGTGCACCTCTGCGACTTCCCCGCCGGGGATGCGCTGCCCGCCCGCGACTGCGACCTGGAGGAGGCGATGGCGATCGCGCGCGAGACCGTGCGCCTCGGCCTCGGCGCGCGCGGGCAGGCGAAGATCAAGGTGCGCCAGCCACTCGCGGAGGCCGTGGTGGTCGCCGCCGGCCGCGAGCGCGCGGCGATCGAGCGACTCGCCGAGATCGTGCGCGAAGAGCTCAACGTGCGTGACGTGCGCTTCGTCGCCGGCGCCGAGGAGCTGGGGCGCTACGAGGTGAAGGCCAACTATCGCCGCCTCGGTCCGCTGTTCGGCAGAGAGATGCCACTCGTCGCCGAGGCGATCGCCGCACTCGACCCCGCGCGGGTTGCAGCCGCGGTGCGGGACGGTGGGGCCAACGGCGAGGCCGGTCTCGGCATCTCGGTCGGGGGCCGCGAGCACATGCTCACCGCCGAGGACGTAATCCTCACGATGCAGGCCCCCGAGGGCTACAGCGTCGAGCGGGAGGGTGCCCACGCGGTCGCGCTGGAGCTGGCGATCGACGACGATCTGCGCCGCGAGGGCCGCTCGCGGGAGATCGTGCATGCCGTGCAGTCCGCCCGCAAGAGCGCCGGCTTCGCGGTCGAGGACCGGATCGAGCTGGCTCTAGCCGGCGATCCGGCGCTCCTCGACGCCGCGACCTCCCACCGCGACTATCTGGTCGGCGAGACGCTCGCGGTGGCGCTCCACCTCGGCGAGGAGGCACCGCCGGCCGCGATGGACTACACCGAGCAGACCGAGATCGACGGTCTCGAGCTTCAGATCGCGCTGCGGCGGGCCTGATCCTCGGCGGCTGGACCCGCTGCGACGCCCTGATCCTCGGTGCCGGGCCGCTGTGCCTCGTCCGGCCTCCCCAGCCTCGCGACCGCGCCGACAACGAGTTGCGAGCCCCTCCCGCCGCAGCCCCCTTGGGGGGCGGAGGCCCTCCTCCCAAAGGGACTACGCGAGCGCCGGCTCCAGCTCCGACTCGATCTTCCGCTTCGGGTAGGCGCCTACCACCGTCTTGACCGGCTCGCCCGCCTTGAAGAGGATCATCGTGGGAATCGACAGCACCTGGAATTTGGCCGCTGTCTGCTGGTTCTCGTCGACGTTCAGCTTCACGATCCGCAGGTCCCCGCGCTCGGAGGCGATTTCCTCGAGCACGGGGCCCACCACGCGGCAGGGGCCGCACCACGGCGCCCAGAAGTCGACCAGCACAGGGGTCTGCGATTCGATGACCTCGGCCTGGAAGTTGTTGTCTGTGACTTCGCTCAAACTGCCCGCCATGGGGGCCTCCTTTGCTCTGCGGCTCGGTGTGCTCCTAATACTATACAAAGTGTAGTAAGGAGGGGAGTGGCGGCGGGGGCGTGGGGTTTGGTCTTTATTTTCAGGCCCCCAACCCTTCATTTTGTAAAGGGTTTGGGGCCGAAAAATTGATTGCTCCACCGGCGAGGGCGGCGTGCTGCTTCGGGGGAGTTCGCTACGGCAACGCGTGCGCGCCGCGATCGCCAGCGGGGGCATATCCGGTGGGCGGTTGGCGGCCGTAGCGCAGCCGCGGCACCAGCCACATCGCCTCGGCGGCGATCTGCCACGACATCTTGCTCGCGCCGCGCTGGCGGTCGCGGAAGACGATCGGCACCTCCACGACGTGGAAGCCGGCGCGCACCGCGCGGTAGGTGAGCTCCACCTGGAAGGCATACCCCTGCGAGCGCACGCTGTCGAAATGGATCGCTTCCAGCACCTCCCGGCGGAAGCACTTGAAGCCGCCCGTCAGGTCGCGCACGCGCAGGTCCAGCACCCGGCGCGCGTAGGTGGAGCCGCCCTGGCTGACCGCGCGCCGCAAAAGGCCCCAGTCCCGTACCCCCCCGCCCGGGACGTAGCGCGAGCCGAGCGCGAGGTCGGCACCGTCGGCGATCGCTTCCAGCAGGCGACGGAGGTCGGCAGGGTCGTGGGAGAAGTCGCTGTCCATCTCCATCGCATACGCCGCCCCCTGCTCCAGCGCGTGCGCGAAGCCGGCGAGGTAGGCGGGGCCGATCCCTTCCTTGGTGGTGCGGTGCAACACCTTCACCCACGCGTGCTCCCCCGCCAGCCGGTCGGCGATCTCACCCGTGCCGTCGGGCGAGCCGTCGTCGACGATCAGCACACAGAACTCCGCGCACGGAGCGCCCGCGAGCGCATCTCCGGCGGCGGCCACGATCGCCTCGATGTTCTCGGCCTCGTTGTAGGTGGGCAGTATGAGCCAGGCGGTGCCGTCCACTGAGGACACCTACCCTAGTGCGTCGAGCTGCAAATCGGCTCCACCAGCCGGCAAGGACGTCGAGCGCCCGACGACCAACAGCCGCGACGGCATGCGGGGAGCGGGTAGGGCACTCTTACGCACATGCCCAACCTCCCCAACGCCGCGATCGCCGACGCCCTGGAGGAACTGGGCGACCTGTACGAGCTCGACGGGGCGATCGTCCACCGCGTGCTCGCCTACCGCCGCGCGGCGGGAACGGTGCGCGAGGCCTCCACCTCGGTGGGGGCGCTCGCGCGGGCCGGCCGCGCCACCGAGCTGCCGGGGGTCGGGGAGACGTTGCAGGAGAAGATCGTGGCGCTGCTCGACACCGGCGCGATCCCCGCGGCAGAGCGGCTGCGGGCGAAGTTCCCACCGGGATTGATCGCGATCACACGGATCCCCGGCATCGGCCCCAAGCGCGCACGACTACTGCACGAGCAACTCGGCATCGACTCGCCGCAGGCGCTGCGCGAGGCAGCCGAGGCACAGCGGCTGCGCGGGGTCAAAGGTCTGGGGGTGAAGTTCGAGGAGAAAGTGCTCGCCTCGCTCGA
>JBEKYV010000274.1:0-5348 GCA_049510515.1 Solirubrobacteraceae bacterium
GTAGGGCAGGAAACGGTCGGGGTCGGGCTTCACCGTGTACTCCAGAGCGCTCCCGTGCACCTTGACCGCGTAGGGCACGCGGTGGGCGAGCGCTCGGGCGAGGATCGCGGGGCCCATCACCACGTGGTTGGCGAGCGCCACGTCGGGTTGCACAAGCTCCACCAGCTCGCGCACGGCGGCGACGTTGGCCTCGATGTAGCGCTCGATCTCGGTGTCGCTGCAGCGCGCGAAGGCGCGCGCTTCGATCCCCTCGTAGGGGTCCTCGACGTACACCGGCAGCAGCCCGCCGATCGCGGGCCGGTAGGCAGTGCAGCGCACCGGCTCGCGCAGCGTGTGCAGGCGCAGTTCCCCCTGCTCCCAATCCCCGGTGGCGTCGACGAAGGGCTGGCGCTCGGGGTGGCGGTCCTGGCAGAGCAGATGCACCTCGTGGCCGAGACCCACCAGCGCTCCCGCGAGACGCGCGTTGTAGATGTTGGAGCCCGTGCCCGCGAGCAGGTAGCCGTGGAAGATCAGGATTCGCACCGCCGCCAGCCTACCCGCACTCCCTCCGCGGGCTTCGCTAGAGTGCCGACGATGAGCGTGCAGCAGCGATACCGTCTGCGCAATCCGACAAGCGGGCGGGAGATCATCCTGGAGGCGCAGCCCGGCGAGATCTACCTCGACCGGGAGTCGGGCGAGCCGCTGGAGGTCGTTGGCAAGGTGCTTCCGCTTGCGCCGTCCACCTCCAAGCTTCCCTTCGCGATCGAGAACCTCCGCTTCTGTCCCTGGTGCGAGCAGCTCGCACAGAAGGACCTCAACGACTGTCCCACCTGCGGGCGCCGAATGGGGCCGTTGGGCTCGTGAGCGCAGGCTGGTCGAAACGGGGATTCCCCCCGAAGGGGGGTGTCTCCCTGCTTCGGTCACTCTCCCCGATCCTCGCGGGCACCGCGGCACTGCTGGTGGGTCTCACACTCGGAGCCTGCGGAGGCAGCAGCAACTCCGCCGACGTGCCGCCGCACAGCACTCCGGAAATCACTCCCCCGGCGAGCACTCAGGCCGAAAGCGAAGCGACGCCAACCACCTCGACCTCAACCGTCGCCACAACCTCCAAGAGCAGCTCCGGCTCTCCCAGCAGCTCGGAAAAAAGCCCTAGCGAAGCACCGTCCAGTTCCAGCTCGCAGGGGGGCACGGGCAGCGAAAGCACAACCAGCTCCGGGGGCAGCTCAGCGGAAAAAGCGAGCACCCCGGAAGCAAGTTCGGGCGCGAGCGGCGGCACCGGCGAAAGCGGGGCCAAAGGCGGTGCGGAAGCCAAAAGCGGCTCGGAACCCAACGGCGGCGGCTCCTCGGGCAGCCCCACCGGCGGCGCCCAGGCTCCTTGAGCGGGGCCGCCTTGCGCGTTGAGCGGCCGCCTAGCGCGACCTCGACCGGCTCGCGCCTTCGATCAACTCAGGGAGTCGAGATCAGCGTCGCGCTGTAAGTGAGGCGCGCTTCGCGGTAGAGGCAGTAGTACTGGACGCTGGTGCCCAGCTGCTGCATCGACTGGACGCTGGTGTTGGTGCACTGGCTGCGCACACGGCTGGCACGCCAGGACGTTTCGTTGGTGAAGCCCAGCGCGAGCGCCGGCGCCCAGGTTGGAACCGCCAGCGCGATCACGTCGCCCTTCTTGACCTGCAAGGTGGTGGCGAGCGGGAACTGCGCGGTCTTGCCGAAGTAGGGCTGCAGCTGCACCAGCGGGCCCTGTGCCACCAGCTTGTAGGCGAGGTTGGGCTTGGGCTGGGGCGCCAGCACGGCGATTGCGGCCGAGGCGGTGCCTCCCTCGTTGGTGTTGAAATACTTGATCTGGGTCGCGTTGGGCTTGCCGAGCGAGATCGTCCACGCGACCACAGTGCCATTGCGGGGAGCCGCGACGACGTTGCGCGTCTTGCCCACCTTCACCTGGTAGCCGGTGGTGCGCGTGACGGCCAGGCACGACGTCGGGCAGCTCGGCGTGGTGGGAGGCGTGGTCGGAGGCGTGGTCGCGGGGAGCACCCCGACTTCGGAGAGCGTCGCCAACGCGCCGATCGGCAGCGCCAAGGTCAACGCCACCCCGGCCAGCAGCGCGACGAGCGATTTATGGAGCAGATTTGGCCTGGAGCGGAGCATCTTGGGCATAGAACACACCGGAAACGGGTATGTAGCGGTTCGCTATCCGCTGCCGAGTTCCTGCCCGGCCGCGGCGATCTCGCTTGCGTCCCCCGAGGTCGGCATCCATGGTAGCCGCAGCGGGTCGTCGGCGTAGCGCGGGATAACGTGCAGGTGGAAGTGAAACACCGTCTGCCAGGCGGCTGCGCCACAGGAGTTGAGCACATTGATCCCGGCGGCGCCCAACCGCTCGCTCATCCGCCCCGCCAGGCGCTGCGCCATCGCCGCCGTCGCGCACAGGTCCTCGGGGTCGATGCTCAGCAGATCCTGTGAATGGCGCCGTGGCACCACCAGCGCGTGACCGCGGGTGGCGGGGTTGATGTCCATGAAGGCGACCGTCAGCTCGTCCTCGTCGATGATCGTGGCCGGCAGCTCGCGGGCGACGATCTTGCAGAAGATGCAGTCGGGGTCGGTCATTGATCCACCATCCTATCCGGGCACCTGCGCGTGGGTGGTGTGCGTTCTCTCTCTTCGCGCCCTAACCAAACGAGAATAAGACCTATTATTATTTGGTTGGTGGCGAAAAGAATCAAGTGCGGACTTGAGTTGGCCTCCCAAACTGCCGGGCTCCGCATGCGCGGTGGTGTTTCGCGTGTCCTGCGGTTGACCAGGGCCAACTCAAGTCCGCATCAGAAAAGAATGGTGTCGCCCGCCGTCCTGCCGGGCACGGCGTTCTCCTGCCGGCACTCACTGCCCACCAAGCGGGCCCCTCATCCGCTCATCCTGAGCCCCCAAGCCCTCGCGCAGGAGCATCAGCGCCTCCTCGCGCGTCGATACCTCCCCAGCGTATTGCGCACGCAGCAGCTCCTCTAGCAGTTGACCGAGACGCGGGCCGGCAGCAATGCCGAGCTCTCGCGCCAGCTCATCTCCCCGCAGCAGCGGTCGTGGCGGACCCCCCTCCACGCGCCAGCCGATCGCGTCGGCGAGCATCCCGCGTGCAAGGTCCAGATGGGCCTCGATCGCCTCCCGCGAACGCTCGCCGCGCGTGGCGAGGCGGTCGGCGACGGACAGCAGCGTGACGTCAACCTCCACCGGCTCGCTGGCACGCAGGTAGGCGAATACGGTACGCCGTGCCAGCGGCTGGGGATCATGCACGAGGAAGCCCAGTCGTAGGTGGTTGCGAACGAGAGCAGCCACATGGGTCTGCAAGCGAGCGCTCGCGCGCAACCCGGCGAGCACCTCACCGGCCAACTGCGCGCCCCGGGCATCGTGTCCGATGAACGTGACCCGCCCATCCGTGGGGCGCACCTCGCGGGTGAGCGGCTTGGCGGCGTCGTGCAGCAGCGCCCCCCAGCGCAGCGCTCCTCCACGGGTAAGCCCGTCGGCGAGCGGCTCGGCCAGCAGCCCAGCGATCGCCTCCCGATAGAGGTCTCCTCCCCTCCCAAGCCCGAGGTCTCCCCATCCCCCGCGCGCGGCGGCGGGCTCTTCCTGCAGGGCAATCACCTGTTGGAGCACCTCCAGCGTGTGCCCGTACACGTCGAGGTGGTGGTAGTGACTCTGGGTCACGCCGCGCAGCGCCTCCAGCTCGGGCAGCACCACCGCGGTTGCACCAACCTCCGTCATCAACTCCAGGCCCGCAACGGCGCGAGGCGCATCGATGATGCGGGACAGCTCCATGAAGATCCGCTCGGGCGCCACCTCGCCAAGCGCCGCCGCCCGCGCCCGGGCGTGTGCACACGTGTCGGCGTCAGCCTCGAGATCGAGCTCCACCGCGAGCCGCACAAGGCGCAGCACGCGCAACGGGTCATCCGCGAATGCACGGGGCCCCGTCTCGCGCAGCCGGCGGCGCGCGAGGTCCTCCGCGCCGCCAAGTGGATCGATCAACTCGCTGGCCGAAACGGGGATTCGGGCCTTGGGCCCGTGTCCCCCGGCTTCGGTCGAAACGGGGATTCGAGCCTTAGGCCCGTGTCCCCCGGCTTCGGTCGAAACGGGGATTCGAGCCTTAGGCCCGTGTCCCCCGGCTTCGGTCGAAACAGGGACCGATTCGGTGGACACTCGCTCGACCCGCGCACCCGGCTCCCCGAGCGGCTCGGCGATCGCGTTGACGGTGAAGTCGCGAAGCGCCAGATCCTCCTCCAATGAAGCGCCCCGCAGACGCTCGAAGTCCACCTGCCATGCGCCGTCACGGGCGACCACGCGCCAGCCGCCATACTCCTCCGAGAGCGAGAACGCCGCCGCACGCGCCATATTCGCCAGCGCGCGTGCAGCCTCGCGGGGCTCGCCGTCGAGCACCACGTCGAGGTCACCGGTGGGCCTACCGAGCAGACGATCGCGCACTGCGCCGCCCACCAACCACGCTCGCCGGCCGGCGAGCGCCCCACGGATCAGCTCGAGCGGGTCGTCAATCGGCGGCAAGGCGTGCCACCCCGCCACTGTGATGCACACGTGCGACGCGTGCGGTGAGCCCGCAGGTGATCTCATAGTTGATCGTGTCCAGGCGCCTCGCCAGCTCCTCGGCGGTGATCCGCTCGGCCCCCCGGCCGCCGATCAGGACAGCTGGTTGCCCAAGCAGGGCGAGCGCGGTCGGATCGGAGCCGAGATCGACGGCGACGCTGTCCATGCTTACGGTGCCAACCAGCGGACGGCGGCGTCCCGCTATCAGCACCTCGGCGTTGCCCGAGAGCCCGCGTCGCCACCCGTCGCCATAGCCGATCGGCAGCAGACCTATATGCGTCTCCTCGGCGGCGATGAAGCGCCGGCCGTAGCCGGTGCTCTCTCCGGCGGCGCAGTGCTTGACGGCCGCCACATAGGAGCTCAACTCAAGTGCCGGCTCCAGGCCGCGCGCGAGCGGGTCCTCGCCGAAAGGGTCCATGCCGTAGATCGCGATGCCGCAGCGCACCATGTCGAAGTGCGCGGCGGGGTCGCGCAGCACGGCGGCGCTGTTGGCCGCGTGCACGAGCACCTCGGGGTGCGCCCGCTTGATCGGCGCGGTCCATCCGGTGAAGCGCCGCAACTGCTCGGCAAAGAAATCATCGCCCCGTTGGTCGGCGGTGGCGAAGTGGGTCATCAGCCCCACCCGCTCGAGGTTGGGGTCGGCCGCCGCGGTGATCGCCAGGCGCGTCGCCAGATCCGCATCGCGCGTGCCGAAGCGCCCCATGCCGGTGTCGAGCTTCACGTGCACGCGACCCCCACGCCCGACATCCGCGGCCAGCCACGCAATGTCCAAAAGGTGACTCTCGCTCCACACA
>JBEKYV010000275.1:0-5341 GCA_049510515.1 Solirubrobacteraceae bacterium
ATTCTCTCGCCCGAGCATCTGATCGTGTGCAAGGCGATCTTCGACCGCCCCAAGGATTGGGTGGACATCGAAGAAATGGTCGCCTGGGGCACGTCGATCGATGCTGCCGAAGTCCTTCGCTGGATCGACGGCATCCTCGGAGGCGACTCCAAGCAGCACGCTCGCCTCGCCGATCTGCTCCTCGCAAAGAGCTGAAGATGGGCGCTCGTCGATCTGCTCCTGGCAAAGAGCTGAAGATCGGCAACGGGGTGCGGGGACGACGATTGAATCCGCCCGATACGCCGCCATGATGTAGCCCCTATGGCTCCTGTCACGCGATACGCGCGAAGCGGCGAGGCGAGCATCGCCTACCAGGTGACGGGGGACGGCGCGCTCGACCTCCTGTTCATGCCCGGTTGGATCTCGCAGATCGAGCAGCTGTGGGAGTCGCCCGCGCTGCGGCGCTGGCTGGAGCGTCTGGCGGGGTTCAGCCGCCTGATCCTGTTCGACCGCCGCGGCAGCGGGCTGTCGGACAGCGTCGGCGAGGCATACACCCTGGAGCAGGAGGCGCGTGACGCGCTCGCGGTGCTGGACGCGGTGGGCAGCGAGCGAGCGGCGCTGTTCACCTACGGCCTGGGCGGCCCGGTCGGCGCGCTGCTTGCCGCCGATCGCCCGGAGCGGGTGGGCGCGCTGATCATGTACGCGTCGATCGCGCGCACCGCGTGGGCGCCAGATTACGACTGGGCGATGACGGTCGAGGATCGCCTGCAATGGACCGAGCGCACCGTGGCCACGTGGGGCGAGGCCGGCGGTCCCGGGCTTCCGGTGATGGTGCCCACGATGGCGGACGACCCGGCGTTCGCGACGTGGTTTGCGCGTCTGCAGCGCTTGGCGGCCAGCCCGAGCGAGGCTCGCATCCTCCTGAACGCCGCCACCGAGCTCGACGTGCGCGACACGCTCTCGCGCATCCGCGTCCCCACGCTGGTGATGCACCGATCCGGCGACAGCGCCTGGGATCCACGCCACTCGCGCTACCTGGCCGAGCACATCCCGGGAGCCCGTCACATCGAGCTGGATGGAATCGACTCCCTTCCGTTCGTCGGCGACGGCGATGCGATCGTGGAAGAGATCGAGGAGTTCCTCACCGGTGGCCGGGGCGGGGGAGAGCGGGCGCGGGCACTGCTGACGGTGATGTTCACCGACATCGTCGACGCCACCGTGCGTGTCGCCGCGCTCGGCGACGGCCGCTGGCGCGATCTGCTGGCGCGCCACGACGAAGAGGTGCGCAAGGAGCTGCACCGCTTCGAAGGCCGCGAGGTCAAGACGGTGGGAGACGGATTCCTGGCGACGTTCGCCGGCCCGCCGTCGCGGGCGCTGCGTTGCGCCCTGGCGATCAACCGCGCGGCAGGCGATCTCGGCGTGGAGGTGCGGATCGGCATGCACACCGGCGAGTGCGAGCTGATCGGCGAGGACGTCGGCGGGATGGCGGTCCACATCGCCTCGCGGGTCAGCGGGCTGGCGGGCGCCGGCGAGGTGCTCGTCTCGGGCACGGTGTTCGGGACCGTGGTGGGCGGCCCCTTCGCCTTCGATGACCGCGGCTTTCACGAGCTCAAGGGTGTGCCCGGTCGCTGGCCGCTGTTCGCGCTCGGCGGTGGCTCTATCTAGCGCTACACTGCTTTGAGTAGAAAATGCCCGGAATATGGATCTTCGGCCCAATGGATAGGGGCCAGCTGTGGCGGCACGCTGCTGCCGTCGGGACGGAACCCGCGCTTGCGAAGGTTGCCATACCCTCTGGCGTAGGAGGTGATGGCGGGTGCCGGAACTGCTGATAGTCGATGACGACGAGGCACTGCGGCGCTGGGAGGAACGGGTGGTGCGCGGGGGAGGCTACTCTTGCGAAGGCGCGTGCGACGCAAGCGCGGGACGGGAGCGCTTACGGCGAGACTCTTACCAGCTTGCGCTGCTCGACGTGAACATGCCCGGCGAATCCGGCATGGAGCTGCTCTCTCACATCCGCCGCACTCACCCCGAAGTGGCGGTCGTGATGGTCACCGGCGAAGACAGCACCAAGCTGGCGATGACTGCCACCGAGCAAGGCGCCTATGGCTACCTGGTCAAGCCGGTCGGATCGGGGGAGCTGCTCATCAACATCGCCAACGCGCTGCACCGTGGTCGCTGCGAAGCCGAGAACCGGCATCTCGTGCGGCGCCTGCAGGCCACCGTGGGCGAGCGCGGGCATGAGCTGGAGCAGGCACTGAAAGAGCTGGCCGCGTCTGAGGCCAAGATGTCGGTGTCCCAGTCCGACACGATCTTCCGGCTGGTGCGTCTGGTGGAGTTCCGCGACGAGGACACCGGGCATCACATACATCGCATGAATTGCTACTGCGAGATCCTCGCTCGGGAGCTGGGATTCTCCGAATATCACTGCGAGCTCATGCGCCTATCGAGCCAGTTGCACGACGTCGGCAAGATCGCGGTTCCCGACAACATCCTGCTCAAGCCGGGCAAGCTCACCGAGGAGGAGTTCGAGGTCATCAAGGGTCACGCGGAGGCGGGGTTCCGAATGCTCTCGGGCTCCCCTTCTGAGGTGATGCAGCTGGGTGCGCTGATCGCACATACCCACCACGAGCGCTGGGATGGGCGTGGCTATCCGCGCGGGTTGGACGCAGAGGACATCCCGCCGGAGGGTCGCGTCGCCGCCGTCGCCGACGTGTTCGACGCCCTGACCAGCGATCGTGTGTACCGGGCGGCGCTGCCCGTCAGGTCGGCGGTCGAGATGATGCGGGAGGCGAGCGGCCATCACTTCGACCCGGAGCTGCTTGACGCCTTCTTCGACGTGCTGCCCGAGATCGAGACTATCCGGCAGGCCTACGCCAATTGAGGGTTTCGCCAGGGGGCTTCATGCAGGTCGAAGGCGTAATGCCATCCATACCCCAGTCAGGGTTAACTATTTTGGTGACTCAACCAGAATTATCGTGTGAAAATCACTATTCAAACCCAGGCGACGGCATCCAAGAAAAACTTTGCAAATAGCGTCAGCTTCGTGCTAGGCTTGGCGGCAAGTTGGACAAAATCACAGATGTGGACCCACGGCCTGAGGATAACGGCCACCGCGCACGACGCGTCGCCAGGGCCCCCGTGGTTGAGTCATTTGGCGACGTGCTGCTGACGGGTGCGACCGGGTTTGTCGGGATGGAGCTGCTGGCGCGCTATCTGGAGCGCACCGACCGTCGCGTGTATGCGCTTGTGCGGGGCTCCGACGATCGCGAGGTGGCGGCGCGGATTGCACGCACCCTCCTCTCGCTGTTCGGCTCCGGCCACCCCTTTGCGGAGCGCGTTGTTGCGGTTCGCGGGGACATCACACACCCGGGTCTCGGGCTCGCCGGCAAAGGCGACGAGCTGACCGAGCGGGTCGACGAGCTGGCCGAGCGGGTGAGTGAGATCGTGCACGGCGCGGCGTCGGTGTCCTTCGAGCTGGGGCTGGAGGCGACGCGGGCGATCAACGTGGAGGGCACCCGGCGGATGCTCGAGTTCGCCGAGCGCTGCCAGGCGCGCGGCGGCCTGCGGCGCTTCTCCTACATTTCGACCGCGTATGTCGCCGGCGAGCATCGGGGGCTCTTCAGCGAGGACGACCTCGACGTGGGCCAGCGCTTTCGCAACCCCTACGAGCAGTCGAAGTTCGAGGCGGAGAGTCTGATCGCCCGCTGGCGCGCGCGGCTGCCGATCACGGTGCTGCGCCCGAGTATCATCGTCGGCGAGCGCGACAGTGGCTGGACCGCCTCGTTCAACGTGCTCTACTGGCCACTGCGGGCGTTCGCGCGCGGCTCCTATACGGCGCTGCCCGCTCGCGGTGACGCGCCGGTCGACGTGGTGCCCGTCGACCACGTGGCCGATGCGATCTTTGCGCTCAGCCAGGCGCCAGAGGCAGAGGGGGGCACCTTTCATCTCACCGCGGGCGCACACACGAGCAGTGTAGGAGAGCTCGTCGAGCTCGCGAGGGTGCGCTTTGAGCGCTCCTCCCCGCGCCTGATCTCGCCTCGTGCCTACCACCATCTGGTGCACCCACTGCTCGTACGCGCGAGCCGCGATGAGCGCTATCGCAGGGCGCTGGAGCGCAGCAAGGTGTTCTTCCCGTATTTCGCGATGGGGGTCCACTACGACGATCGTCGCTCCCGCGTGGCGCTTGCGGGCGCCGGCATCAGGCCACCGCCGTTGTGTCACTACTTCGACCGGTTGGTCGACTTCGCGCTGGCCGCCGATTGGGGCAGGCAGCCGATCTCACGCGTCGGCGCGTTGGCGGTGTGACGATGAGCAGCCCCCGGTTATCGGCGCTGGATGCCTCGTTCCTCGCGGTGGAGACGCCCACCGCGCACATGCACGTGGGCTGGACCGCCGTCTTCTCGGCACCCACTGCGGGCCGGCTGCCGGACTACGCGCAACTGCGCGATCACATCGAGTTACGGCTGGGTCGCGCGCCGCGCTACCGCCAGAAGCTCGCGCACGTGCCGCTCGGCCTGCATACGCCGGAATGGATCGACGACCCGGCCTTCTCGGTCGATCGTCACGTCTACCGAGCATCCGGCCCGCTCCATGCGCTTGTCGACGAGGTGATGTCCACGCCGCTGCGCCGCGGCCGTCCGCTGTGGGAGATGTGGATCTGCGAAGACCCGGACGCGGAGGGATTCGCGATCGTCGGCAAGGCCCATCACTGCATGGTCGACGGCATTGCCGCGGTCGAGCTGGCCTCGGTGCTGCTCGATCCCACACCGGAGCTCGTTGCCTGCGAGCCAGATGGCTGGTGTGCTGCCCGCGAACCCGACCCCGAGCTGCTGCTGGCACGCGGCGTGCGCGATCTCCTACGCGAGCAGCTCGGTGTCCTGGGCTGCCTGCGAGCGGCCGCTTCGCCCGCCCGCGCGGTGCGTGAGGTGGCCGGCGGCGCGATGCGCGTGACCCGCGCGCTCAGCCACTCACTGCGCTCCGCGCCGGTCAGCGCACTCAACGGGCAGCTATCGCCGCTGCGCCGTCTGGCCTGGACGCAACGTCCACTCGGCGATTTGCGCACCGTCAAGCGGGCCTACGGCACAACGGTCAACGACGTGATGCTGGCGGCGGTTGCCGGAGGCGTGCGCTCGCACATGATCCGCCGCGGCGAGGAGCCGGTCGCGCTGAGGGCGATGGTTCCGGTCAATGTGCGCGATCCCCGCGACGTCCTCGGCAATCACATCTCCTTCGTTTTCGCCGACCTGCCCTGCGACGAGCCCAACCCGCTCGGTCGCCTGTACAACGTGCACGCCACGATGAGCGCGCGCAAGCGCGACCGGGAGCCCGAGGGCGCCGACCTCGCGTTGAAGGCGGCCGCGCA